>WFQB01000166.1 GCA_015487305.1 Parvularculaceae bacterium
CACAGCGATGATGGATGTCATCGGCGCGCAGGAAACCATCGAACAGGTCTATCATCTTGATCGCCCGGTGGAAGATTTTGAAGCGACCTTAGCGGCACTTACCGCCACCAGCATGAATATCTCGCCGCATATCGTCATCGGCCTTCACTATGGCAAATTGCTGGGGGAGAAAAACGCCCTCGATATGATTGCCCGCTATCCGGTGGAAGCTCTGGTGCTTGTTGTGATTATGCCTTTTTATGCCAAGCCCGGAACCTTCATAACCCCGTCAACCAAAGATGTCGGCGAGATTTTCCTTGAGGCCCGCTTGCGCTTGCCCGACCAGCAGGTTCTACTTGGCTGCGCCCGCCCCGCCGGCATGCACAAACGCGTCACTGATACTTACGCGATTATGGCCGGCATTGACGGCATTGCTTTTCCCGCCGAAGGCGCGCTCGCCGTGGCAAAGGCCATTTCCCGCCCGGTCCATCAGGAACATGCCTGTTGCTCGATCAAACTTGGCACCGCAGAGCGCTTGTCGAGAGTATCCGCCGCATGACCACACAGATGGCAACAGAATATGATGCTGTTATTGTCGGGCTTGGGCCCGCCGGAGCCAGCGCCGCCACGGCATTGGCCAAAGCGGGCTATCGGGTTTTTGCCATTGACCGCAAACCCGCCCCCGGCACGCCGGTGCAATGCGCCGAATTTGTACCAATGATGATGGGCAATGAAACAAAAATGGCTGTTACCGCCAGCGTCCAGCCGATTGCTGATATGTTCACTTTTGTCGAACAAGAAGCCCCCGATCAGGCCTGTAATTTCAGTGGACGGATGATTGATCGCAAAGCTTTTGATGCGGGACTGGTGGCCGAAGCCGAAACGGCAGGCGCGCGCTGTCATTTTGCCAGCAATCTGGAAGCCATATCCCAAGACGGCATAATCACCTGTGGCGGGAAAAGCTTTCGCCCCAAAATCATTATCGGCGCTGATGGCCCCCATTCTTCTATTGGTGCAGCCATTGGCTCCATCAATAAAGACGTGCTGGAAACAAGGCAAATCACCGTGCCTTTGCTAAAACCTCATCAGGGCACGGATATTTTTCTCTCGGCGGACTATCCCGGCGGCTATGGCTGGCTGTTTCCCAAAGGCGACAAAGCCAATATCGGTCTTGGCCTCGACCACGACCAGCGCGATCAATTAAAACCTCTGCTCGAAGACTTGCATCAACGGCTCATGGATGAGGCCCGTGTCGGGTCTGAAATTAGCTATCATACGGGCGGCGCTATCCCCGCAGGTGGCCTGCTGAAACCTCAAGGGCGGCTTGGAGAAAGTCTCGCCCTGCTTGCCGGAGACGCCGCCGGCCTCACCAATTGCATCACTGGCGCAGGTATTGCCGCGGCCATCATTTCCGGCAAGCTCGCCGCAGAAGCAGCTATCGCTTTTCTTGAAGGCGATAAAGACGCCGCCGAAGATTATGCAGAAGATTTGCAAGACATGTTTGGCGCCGCCCTCACCCGTGCTTGCCAACACCGACAAAAACTGAAAACTATCCGCCAAAGCAAACACGCCCCAAGCCCCGCGCATTTGCGCAATAGCTGGATCGCCTATCCGCAATATTGGCACTAATTTTTTAAGGAGCCTTAGATGACCTGTCTTAAACCAGAAAATGCCACACCGGGAAAATCCGGCAAGGATGGGCGCGACTATAATCCTTACGACATCATGCAACCGCGCACACCGGAAGCGACACCAAAAGATTTGCGCAATGGTGGCCGCGTCAAGGCCGAAAACGTGCCGCCCACCGGAGTTTATCTGCCCAATAATAATATTCAGACCCCTTGGATGACCTCGCCGGATTATGTGCAAATTTCAACGGCCGCCGCAATCACCCTTGGCATTATGACCGGCAATATGTATCGCTGCGCCTGTACGCGCTGCTTGAATATTCTTCTCACCTACCCGGAAGGCTGCCGCGCCAATTGCGCCTATTGCGGCCTTGCCCGCCATCGCGAGGCAGAGCGCGATTATGCGGATAGAAATTTCATTCGCGTCGATTGGCCGGCAACGCCCATGGAAGAAATTGCTCGCACAGTGGGCAAAGACCCGGAAGGCTCGCCCTTTCACCGCATGTGCATTTCTATGATTACCCATCCACGCTCCGACGAAGACACCAAAACGGTCTTAAAAACATGGACCAAGCATGTGGATCCGGACGCCATACCGATTTCCATTCTTTCCAACCCAACCACCATGACCCGTAAAGATGTGCAGGATTTGCGCGATATGGGCTCGGACATTTTCACCGTCGCCCTAGATGCCGCCACCCCGGAACTGTTTGACCGCACCCGTGGCAAGGGCGTGCAATCCCCCCATACATGGAAAAAATATTGGGAGATCATGCTTGAGGCCAAAGATATATTCGGGCCGCAAAAATTTGGCGCCCATATCATTGTCGGCATGGGCGAGAGCGAATCAGAAATCCTGAACCTTGTGCAACAATTGGTCGATATGGGCGGCCATAGCCATATGTTTTGCTTTTACCCGGAGCAAGGCTCCCTGATGGATCATTTGCCCCCCACCCCGCGCGACCAATGGCGGCGGGTGCAATTGGGTCGCTATCTCATCGACTATTGCGGTGTGCGGGTTGACCATATGAAATTTGATGATGAGGGCCGGATCATTGATTTTGGCCTGCCATCGGGTGAGCTTGATGCTATTATTGATGCAGGCATCGCTTTCAGGACCTCCGGCTGTCCCGGCAAATTTGCCGAAGATATTTCTGCCTGCGACCGCCCCTATGGGGACAGCCCCCCTTCGGATATCGCCTCTTATCCTTTCCAGCCGCAAAAGGCCGACCTCAAACGCATTCGCTATCAGCTTGACCGCCAAAAACCCGGCGAGACCTATGAAGAAGGCGAAGAGTTTGAGGAGCTTGATCTATGAGCAAACCCCGTTTTCGTGTCATCGACACAGGCTTGCGCAAGGGGCAGGAAAATATTGCCTTTGATCAGGCGATGATCGACGCCCACAGAGCAGGCGAAATTCCCAACACCATCCGCTTTATACATTTTAAGCCGGTGGCATTGGTGGGCCGTCATCAAATTGTCGAACAGGAAGTGCGTGAAGAATTTTGCCATGACAATGATATTGATATTGGCCGACGCATTACCGGCGGCGGCGCGATCTATCTTGACCCCGGACAGATGGGCTGGGCAATTATTTGCGATCGCAAGCTGATTGGCGATGGTTCTCTTGGCTCTATCACGGCTGAGATTTGCACCGCCGCTGCCAAAGGCTTGTCCAAGCTGGGCCTCGAAGCAAATTTCCGCCCGCGCAATGATATTGAAGTCAAGGGCCGCAAAATCTCCGGCACGGGTGGTTTTTTTGATGGCAATACGCTGATCTATCAGGGCACGGTGCTTGGGCAAGTTGACCCCGTAAAAATGTTCGGCGCGCTCAATGTAGCAAGCGATAAGCTATCCAAGCGCGGGCTTGAAGATGCCTCCAAACGTGTCACCACTTTGCACGAAGAACTCGGCCATCTACCCGATTGGGAAGAGGTCAAAGCCGCCCTTGTGGAAGGCTTTAGCAAATATCTTGGCATAGATGTGGATTGGGGCGCGGTCAGCGAAACCGAAGAGCTTCGTTGCCGCGCGCTTTACACAGAAGAAATTGGCACCAAAGATTTCATCTATGATTTGCAAGACAATTCCCGCGACAAGCAGGTGCGCACTGGTCAACACCAAAGCACCGGGGGCATGGTCAAGGCCCATGTAAGGCTGGAAGGCGCGCAAAATGAGCGCCTGCGCGAAGTTTTACTAAGTGGTGATTTTTTCGTCACCCCGCCGCGCATCATTTATGATTTGGAAGCCCATTTGCGCCGCGCCAAAGTGGAAGAGATTGACGAAGCGATTGCCGCATTTTTCAAAACTCATGAGGTTGGCATGCTTTCCGTCACCCCGCAGGATTTTGCCATTGCCATTAAAAATGCTCTGGGCGGGACATGAAAAAGCTAACAATTATTCAGCATAACTCAGCCGATTATCTCGGCCTGATGGAAGATCATTTTGAAGGCCGCAAAATCCGCTTTCAATATCACCGCCCTTTTACCGAAGGGGTCGGGGTGCCGGGAGAAGCAGAGATTGGCGACGCCCTCATCCTGCTCGGTGGTGGCCCATGGGGCAGTGCCGGCACCCGCGATGTGCCAACATTGGCCGCAGAAATTGCCCTTACCCGCGCCTGCTTCATGAATGACAAACCGATTATCGGTATCGGATTAGGCGCGCAAATTCTCGCCCTTGCCGCCGATGGTAAAACCGAATCAACTCCCTTGCGCTTTACGGTGGAAGACGTCACTCGCTGTGATGAAAATGCTTTAAACGGCTATATGCCCGAAACCTTCCCCCTGCCCGTCTATATGCGTGACCGCCCGATACCACCCGATTATGCCAAAATTCTCGCTACTGATTCTCAAAATGCTCCGGCGGTTTTCCAAATCGGGGAAAAAATCTTCGGCTTTACCGGTCACCCCGGCTATAAACGCGCCATGGCCGAAGACCTGATTATGGAATTTGAAGAAAGCCCTGAAAATCCAACACAAGCGCTAGATGCCCTCACCGCCCGTAAAGCCGAGATTGAGGATGCTTTGGTCTCTATGATGACCGGAATCATCCAGCTAACCGGCCTGATGCGCGAATAAATTTCAAAAGCCTCTTGCTTAATTAGATTTTTCTAATATTTTGTTTGAACGTAATCAACGTCAATAAACATCAACAAAATATTGCACCGCAGCAAAGCGGCGGCATGTTTGGGAGACAGCGAAACATGGCAGAGAAACTCGTCATCATCATGGCCAACACAGATCCTCGAAATGGCGAGGAATTGGGCGCCCCCATTTTTCAGGCCACTGTTGGCGCTGCCATGGATTACGAGGTTGAGGTTATCTGCACAGCCACCTCTGGCCGGCTCATGAAAAAGGGCGTTGCCGAAAATCTGGTGGTTAAAGAAGGTTCGCCCAAAACTGTTTATGATTTCATCAAAGATGCCCATGAAGCGGGGGTTAAGTTTTTCTGCTGCTCACCCAATCTCGACCTGTTCGATATGTCTGAAGATGATCTGATCCCCGAATGCTCCGGCATTGTTGGCGGTGCCTATCTGATTGAGCAGGTCATGGAAGATGACGAGTGTCGCGTACTAACTTACTAATTCGCTTCAGCTAGCACGGGATAAAATTATGGGCCATTCAGCCAGTTCACGGATTCAGGAATATATCGGCGATCCGATTGAGGATAATGCCCCGGTACCGGCTGAAAAGCTGGAAGAAATTTTCAAAGATATCCAAGCCGATATTCGCTTTGACCATCAGTTAAATGGCTGCCTCAATTGCGGCATCTGCACTGCCACCTGCCCGGCAGCCCATTATTATGATTTCAGCCCGCGAGAAATCGTCCAACTTATGTGGACCGAAAATCTCGATGGTATTTACGACGCCATGCAGGAAAAAATCTGGTCTTGCGCCCAATGCTATACTTGCGCCGCCCGCTGCCCCTTCGGCAATTCCCCGGGCGGCCTTGTTATGTTGATGCGCGAAGTGGCCATCAAACATGGCATGGATTCCGCCAAACAGGTCCTGCGCCCATTCTCCCGCGTGATGCTGAAACTCATCTCCACTGGCAATCAGCTTTCCCCGGATATGATCAACCCCGACCATTTTGCCGATTGGGGTCCGAATATTTCCAAGATTGACGCACCCTTGGCCCTGTTGCGCAAAGCGATCCCCATGCCAACCTTGAACACCACCAAAACCGCATGGGAAGTTAATCTCAAAACCTCGGTCGAGCTTTACACCATCTGGGAAGAAACCGGCGTGCTTGATCAGCTTGAGACCATTGATGAAAATCTGTTCGATGTGATTAGCGATCTGATGGATGAAAAACGCGAAGACTGGGAAGACTTTCTTGAAGATCAGGAAGACGAAGACGACGAATAGGCCATGATTTTTCGGCTGACGGAAGAAAACCAATAGGAGCCTTTTTATGAGTTCAGACAGCAATACGCCAAATGGCGAGCGCTTTACCGGCCATGGGCCCGAATGGCGCGATAGCAATCTCTCAAGCGCAGAAGCGGCCACCGCCACCGCCTGGGTCGAGCAAACCATCAATAAGCGCTCCATGCTAACCAATAAAGATCGCGTCCATGATATTCGCGAAGTGATGTGGGAATTGGAAAAAGATGGCGAGATTATCGTCCACCGCGTCACCGACCAGCATGATCCGGTGATTGCTAAAACCCTTTATGGCTGGGACAAGAAAATCCCCACCAATCAGCTTTGGCATCACAAATCCTGCGGCCAATGCGGCAATATCCCCGGCTATCCGGCCTCGCTCTTATGGCTGATGAACCAGCATGATATTCGCTATCTTGATGAGACCGACCAGACCTCCTGCACCGCATGGAATTATCACGGCTCTGGTATTGGCAATATTGAAAGCCTCGCCGCTGTATTCCTGCGCAATTTCCATCAGGCCTATGTTTCCGCCAAAGCCGAGGGCCTGCCGGAGGGCTATTATTATCCCCTCGTCCATTGCGGCACCTCTTTTGGCAATTATAAAGAAGTGCGCGAGTTCCTGCTGCTGTCCTCGACATTGCGCGAAAAAGTAAAGGCCATACTCGGCAAGCTTGGCCGCCTCATTGATGGCAAGCTGCTGATCCCCGAAGAGATTGTCCATTATTCCGAATGGCTCCATGTGATGCGCCATAAAATCGCCGAGCGTCAGGTCATTGATTGCTCCAATGTGCGCGCGACCATTCACCCTGCCTGCCATGTTTATAAAATGATCCCGCAGGATGTGATTTATGATGATGATGTTTTGGGCGGTGACCGGGTCGCGGTTTCCACTGGCATCATCCAATCCCTTGGCGCGCAGGTAATCGACTATTCAACATGGTATGATTGCTGTGGCTTTGGTTTCCGCCACATTATTTCCGAGCGTGAATTTACTCGCTCCTATGCCATGGATCGCAAAATCAAAGTAGCAGTGGATGAAGCCAATTCCGACATCATGATTGGTCATGATACGGGCTGCATCACCACCCTTGATAAAAACCAATGGATTGGCAAAGCCGAAGGCATGGATTACGACCTGCCCATCTTGGCCGATGCCCAATTTGCCGCGCTCATGTGCGGGGCGCATCCTTATAAAATCGTGCAATCCCATTGGCACGCCTCCTCCACCGAAAAGCTTTATGACAAGATCGGTCTGGACTGGCAAAAAGCCAAGGCTGAATTTGAAGATTATCTCAAAAAAGTCGAAGCCGGAGAGCAGGAAAACCTCTACGACCCACGCCGCATGATTACCGGCGGCCCCGGCTATGTAAAACCTGAAAATAGAAAAATAGAAGCGACAACATGACAAAACCTTTTCTTATCATTGGTGGCGGACCGGCTGGTCTTGCTGCCGCTCATTCTCTTGCCAGTATCGGCCAGAAAGTCGTCCTTGTTGAAAAGGAAAACAAGCTCGGCGGCGCGCCCATTTTATCAGGCTATGCCAAGCTCGTCCCGTCAGGCGAATGGGCCAAAGACGCCATTGGCGCCATGGTCGAGCGGGTAACCAATAACCCCAATATCACCGTGCAAACCGGCGCAACCGTCAGTGAATTTTCCGGCGAGCCCGGCGCATTTACCGCAAAGCTTTCCAATGGCGACGCCATTGAAAACAGCGCCAGCATATTATGCACCGGCTTTACCCATTTTGATTCCGTCAACAAACCCGAATGGGGCTTTGGCACTTTCCCGGATGTCGTCTCCACCACCCAAGTGGAACAAATGATTTCATCGGGCAAAGGCGTGCGCCGCCCATCCAATGGCGACAAACCAAAACGCGTGGCTATTCTTTTATGTGTCGGCTCGCGGGATCGACAAATTGGCCGCGAATGGTGTTCAAAAATCTGCTGCACGGTCTCAGCAAAAATGGCCATGGAAATTCGCGAAGAACTACCCGATTGCCATGTCTATATTTATTATATGGATATCCGCACCTTCGGTCTTTACGAAGAAATTTACTGGAAATCCCAAGAGGAACAAAAGGTCAAATATATCAAAGCCCGCATCGCCGAGGTAACCTCCGATGGCGACAAAGTCATCGTCAAAGGCGAAGACACTCTGGTCAAACGGCCTATCACCATTCCTTTTGACATGGTCGTCCACGCCATCGGCATGGATCCCAATGTGGACAACATGCTGATCTCCAGCGTGTTCGGCATTGATCTTCATCATTGGGGTTTCCTGAAACAGGAAAACACCTATGGGGTGATGGGGGCAACCTCCCGCCCCGGCGTTTATGTGGCAGGTTCGGCAACCGGACCGGAAACCATTGACGACTCCATCGCCCAAGGCAATGCCGCAGCCATGTCGGCTCTGGCAGCTGTCGTCGGCAAGAGCATGGCGGCTGAATAAAATGGCCATGCGCGCGCATCATATCCACGCCCTCGATCAGGACCGTCCGCAATTGGAATTAAGCGGTCCGGCATTGAAGGCCGCGTTGGAAAAAATGATCCGCGCCTGCGAATCTTCCGGCGGGGTTGAGCGCTATGTGGATGCCCTGAAGCTGAAAACACAAATTTTCAAAAACGCTTTTACCCAAGGCAATCTCTCTGAGCTTAATGTTGATGATTTTATTCGCATTGCCAGCCTGATGCCAACCGTGCGCCGCCGCATTGGCCCGCATCTTGATGACAGCCAAAAATATAAAGCCCTGCTAAAGGCCCTTGAATGCCTATTCACCGAAGACAGTGCCGATGTCAAAATCGCTGCCCTCTGCGCTGCCTATCCGGATGATAAATATCATCGCTGGGTGCGCGATCTCGGCGCAGAAATTCTGCATAATATCAATATAGAGCTTTATCCGATGATGACCCGCTGGGTCTGGGACCGCAAAGCCAATGCCGGGGTGTTGCGCGAGATCTGGTATGGGCAGATAGATCACATCACTTTGGATATTGAGGACCGCTTTGAAACCTTCCTGATGCTGCGCGAGGAATTATCGCAATTCCTCACTGATAACGGCATGTTTCAGGACATTCTCTATTATGTGGATATGCTATGCGCCAGTGTTTATGGCGATTATATCGCCGCGCAAGGGGGCAGCTATTTGAAAGCGGATTTTTCTGCGGAAATAGACCCTGCCCAACATTTGCGCCGCCTGCTCGGTCTGGACGGGGTGCGCACCAAATCCAATCGCAAACTTCCCACCTCCATAGATGGAAATGCGGAACTTGTCAGACAAGCCAATTTATTGACGGGAGATAAGCAGTAACATGCCCATTCATGAAAAAAATCTGATCCGGCCGGAAAATATCTCCACCCATGACAATCTGGTCATGGATGGGATTGATGTATCCGGCGATTGGAGCACTTTCATCAAAACCCGTGTGGTGGCTGATTATAATGAAGATCTACAAGATGAGATTGCAGCCCTGCCCGGGGGGGAATATATCCATCGCTGCTGGCAATGCGGCTCCTGCACCAATAGCTGCACCATTAACGCCATCAATCCCGACTTTAATCCACGCTATTGGATTTATCTTATTCGCATGGGGTTCGAGAGCGAGCTGGTGCGCGACAAGGATCTCATCTGGCAATGCGTCTCCTGTAATAAATGCACCTCCGCCTGCCCGCGTGATGTGGTTCCCGAAGCGGTGATGAAAGCCACCGCCCATTGGCTGGAGCGCAAGGGCTATACCAGAAAAAGCTCCAGCACCGTGTTTGATGAAGTGTTCTCTGAACAGGTGATTGAGCGCGGCAAGATTGAAGATGGCGAAGTGGTGATGAATTTTTTCAATCGCACCGGCCAGAAACTGACCCAGCCTTGGCTCATTGAAATGGTCAAACGGATGATTAAAAACCTGCCCGTGCAAATGCTGACCATGATGGGGCTGGCCACTATTTTCAAACCCAAAACCCGTAATTGGGGCCCGGCCCGCGATGCCATCAATGACTATATTGAAGAGCAGGAAGCCCTGCTTGATGAAAAACTGGGGCCATCTGTCCCCTATAAAGCGCCAGAACCCGCACCGACACAAATCCCGGCTGAATAGGAAACCAAAATGTCCGAGACCAAAAAATATAAAAAAGTTGCCTATTATCCCGGCTGCGCCCTTGAGGGGACAGCCCATGCCTATAATCGCTCAACCAAGGCGCTGGGCAAGGAATTGGGGCTGGAGCTTGATGAGGTTGATAATTGGAATTGTTGCGGGGCTATGGAGGTCAAAAATATTGACCCCAAAATCCAGACCTATCTCTCCTCCCGGGTGATGTCGATTGCCGCCAATGATATGGGCCATGATGTGGTGATGGCCCCCTGCAATGGCTGCTATCACAATCTCAAAAAGGCTGAATATGACCTCTCCCATGATGAAAAATCAAAACAGGTCGTCGAAAAACTCTCCACCAAAGCCGGCCATGAAACCTATAAAGCCGGACAGGTTGAAACCATTCATGCCCTTGACTGGATTAAAGATGCCATTGGCGAAGAAGGCTTAAAAGAGAGAGTAAAAAAATCTCTTAGCGGTATGAAGATCGCCAATTATTATGGCTGTATGTATACAAGGCCGCGCCATATTTTCCCGGAAAAAGACCAAGGCCCCGGCAGCGAATCCACCACAAAGCCGCATTTCATGGATGATCTGCTGGAAGCGGCTGGCGCGGAGAATGTGGATTTCGCTTTGAAAACCGCCTGCTGCGGCGGCGCTCATACTTTGTCGGATTCTGACACGTCCACCAAGCTCGTCCTCAATATTATCGAGGCCGCAGAAGCATCAGGCGCCGAAGTCATTGCAACCGAATGCCCGACCTGCCATTCCGGTCTGGAAATGCACCAGATTCGCGCCGAAAAAGTTTTGGGCCGCAAGACCAATGTCAAAATCGTCTACTTTACCCAATTGCTCGGTCTTGCCATGGGGCTATCCCCGCGCAAGGTTGGCATTCAGGAAAACATATCCGACTCTATTGGTCTGCTAAAAGAAAAAGGGCTGACGTGATCTCTGCCAAGGATATAGAAGCTGGGATAGAAGCCATTGATCCAATGGCAAACCCGCTAGTTGCGGCCGATTCTTATCTGGCTCTGGCCGAACAAACCCTTGAATTATGGCTCTACTCTAAAAACCTGACCCCAACCAATGATAAAAAAGAGGGCTTTCGCCTCCTTGCTTTGCATCGTCAGGGGGCCAAGGGCGATCCCAGTTTTAATGCCTGCCGCGAGACCTGTCGCGAGCTGGCCTATCGCTATAATGTCGTCACTGGCAGTGACAGGGCCGACATTCAGCAAGAGGCTGCCACCGGCATGACCCATCTGGCCCGCCATTTGGCGCTTTTTATATCCGGAAAAATGCAAATAGCTGGTCTAGGTGACTTTTGTTGCGCCTCAAAACCGATTAGAACCAATGAACAAGAGATGTTTTAAGAAGGATTATTAACCATGCCTGATGTTCGCGGCTGTCACCTCCCTGATGATCTGCTTTATGATGTCGAAAACCATATCTGGTTCAAAGAGATTGATGACGGCAAGGTGCGCCTTGGTATGACCACCATCGCTACCGCCATGGCGGGAGAACTCGTTGCCTTTACCCCAAAACGGGTGGGCCGCAAGGTCAAGGAAGGCAAGTCCTGCGCCACAGTTGAATCCGGCAAATGGGTCGGCCCGGCAAAATCCATTGCCAGCGGCGAAGTGGTCGCAGTGAATGAAGACCTTGTCGCCAAGCCAAATATCGCTAATGATGACCCCTATTCGAGTTGGATGGTAGAATTAAAGCCTGATGATTGGGACAGCGTTAAAGGATCCCTCACCTCAGGCACCGATGTTGCCCCCAAATATGAAGCAAAAATGGATGCGGATGGCTTTGCCGGTTGCGGGTGATCGAAATTTAGCCTTTAACGGCTTTGGCGTAGTGGAGTAGATAATCATGATGGCATTAAGCGAAGTTCCGGTTCACGACATGGATCCGGCAGAAATGGAAAAAAACGCAGCGCAGGCTTCCTCGCTACTAAAATCCATGGCCAATGAAACCCGTCTGATTATCCTGTGCCAGCTTGCTGGCGGCGAAAAAGCGGTCAGCGAACTATTGGAAACTGTGCCGCTCAGCCAATCTGCCCTGTCACAGCATCTGGCTATATTGCGTCGCGAGCGCATGGTCACCACCAGACGCAAAGCGCAATCGGTCTATTATTCTCTCGCCAGCGATGAAGTGTCCGCAATCATGGCCACGCTCTATAATCTCTATTGCGCGAAATAAACCTCAAAGACAGTGAATAAGCTTGTTCAGCCGGTCGACCTCAAAGGCGGCCCAAGCCGTCTGTAATATCTCCTCATCACCTGAATCACGCACCACTGCGTAAAAAGCTTCCAGCACCGGCACTATGGTTTCTTTTAGCTCATGGGTGCGCATATCATTTTGCGTCCAGCCCGCATAAAGCCCGTCCTTGACAAAAGCCTCCAAGGACTTGCTGGCCAACGCCATCTCCCGCAAACGCTCGAACCGCGCCAAATCCTCTTTAGCCAATTGACGGCGAAACAGGCTGTCATGGCTTTTGGCTATCTCTTTTAGCTGATCCTTTAACTTCATGGTAAAAACTCTAAAGCCCGCCAGCCGCCCTGCGAATAGCGGCAATATTTTGCGCGTAAGCCCCGCCCTTAAAAACCGCAGACCCTGCCACCAAAGCCTTGGCCCCGGCAGCCACAACCGCGCCGGCATTTTCTGGATTGATCCCGCCATCAACCTCAATTTCAATTTTGCGCTCGCCAATCATATCCTTGATGCGGGCAATCTTTTCGACCTGCGAAGGAATAAAGCTCTGCCCGCCAAAACCGGGATTGACCGACATCACCAGAATTAAATCCAACCGATCAAGCACATAGTCCAACACGGTTTCCGGCGTCGATGGGTTAAGCGAAACCCCGGCCTTTTTTCCCAAAGCCTTTATCGCCTGCAAGGAGCGATCAAGATGCGGCCCGGCTTCGGCATGCACCGTAATAATATCCGCCCCGGCATTGGCAAAGGCTTCCAGATAGGGATCGCAAGGGGCAATCATCAAATGCACATCAAGGATTTTATCGGTATGGGGCCGCAGCGCTTTGATCACATCCGGGCCAATCGTAATATTGGGCACATAATGGCCATCCATCACATCCACATGGACCCAGTCACACCCCGCCGCATCAATCGCCCGCACCTCTTCGCCAAGGCGGGCAAAATCTGCCGACAATATAGAAGGGGCAATTTTAATCTCGGGCATGGAAAGGCTCCTTTTTCCTTAGCCTTTTTCTGCCACCAATCGGGCGCGGAAACAACCATGGACTATTTCCGCCTATCCCTTCAAAAACACGCCCCCTCACCCCACTTTTTTGGTCATGCCCTGCACAACGCTCAATAATTGGCGCTCCGAATCCTGCTGCTCACTGAGGCGCGCAATCTCGACCTTGCGACTTTCAACGATCTGGCTTTCAAGAGATTTTTCCGAGGCCAGTAATTTTGTCATCTCGGCCTTAATCTCATCCAGCCCCCGTAACACTTGCGTCAACTCGGTTTGTGCATGGGCCAATATTTTTGCCTGATGGTCCAGCCATTTACGCCCCGTTTCGGTAAAAACAATTTCCGGGTCGTGTTCGTCAAGCGCCTGCACAGTTTTGCGAATGGTCTCGGCAATTTTTTGCTTACTCGCCTGAATGGAACGCATCCGGCCGGAAATCATTTCTTTTTTCTGATGGAGGAGCAGTAATATTTTTTCCATCTGATCATGGTTAGTCATTTGGGTTTCTCCTTAAAGAGGCCTGTTCGGCAAAATGAATGGCGGTTGCGACAGCGGCATAATGTTCCGGCTGGATCGCATCGCCAATGTCCACCAACGCATATAAAGACCGCGCGCAAGGTGGGTTGGAAAAGATTGGAATATTATTTTCTTTGGCAATTTCGCGAATTTTAAGCGCCAAATGATCAACCCCTTTGGCAATACAAATCGGCACAGTATCGCTATTGCGATCCCATTTCAGCGCCACCGCATAATGCTCAGGATTGACCACAACGACGCTGGCATTTTTAGCGTCCCGCAACATTGAGGCTTGCGAAATTTCTCGTGCCTTTTCCTTGCGCTTTTGCTTGAAGGTCGGATCCCCTTCATTTTGCTTCATCTCTTTTTTCATTTCCTCCCGGGACATACGCAATTTTTCCCGATGATTATGCCATTGAAAAGGCACATCAATAACCGCAACAAAAGCAGCAAACAGCAACATCAAGAATAAAAGAACAATGGTCTGGTTGAACATTTCGAAAAACAGGGTTTGCTTTTCATAACCAGTAAAGTTCACCCGCTTTTGCGCCAAATCATATAAATATACTCCGGCAATAATACCGATAACACATAATTTCAACGTGTCCTTGCCAAAATCAAAAAAGCCTTTTTTGCCATATTTCTTTTTAAAGTTTTCAACGATGGATATTTTTTTCATATCCACTTTAATACGCTTCATGCTGATTGTTACAGAGCGCTGAATAATCAAAACCAAAATGATCAAAATTATCGGTATAGCAAAGAGCGGCGCAAATTGCAGGACAAAACCCTTAATCCAGACATGCAGAAAATACGGCGCATCCCCCCCAAGAATACCATTGGCCACATCTTCCGGATGCATTAAAAACCCGGATAATTCGCTAAAAATCCGCCGCCCCGAATAATAAAACATCAAAAAAGCAGAAGCGACGATACCAAGGATCAAGGCCAGCGTATTCAGTTCTTTTGACTGCGGAACATTCCCCTCTTCACGGGCTTTTTGAACCTTCTGCGCCGAAGCTTCAAATTCCTTATCACTATTACTGGTGCTGTCTTCTTCACTCATGATCCAAAGCTCCAGAACATTTCCGTGACAGCAAATAATTCTGCCATCCAGCCATCAAACAGGCTGGACATCAAAATAGCCAACATCAACAGGCCCATCCCCAAAATGAACGGCACCCCGACAAAGGAAACCAGTAATTGCGGCAGCGCTTTGTTCACAAAACCAAGGCAGATATAATAAAGAAAACTCATCACCACAAAGGGCCAGGCCAGAGCAATTGCAATTTCCATGGCCAGAAAAAACTTCCCAACCCACAAATCGATTTCCGGCAAGCCATCCTTCAAAATATTTAAAACATCATAGCTGCGTGCGATTTGCCTCACCACTTCCACATGATAATCGGCACTCAGCAAAATGACTGTCCCGGTCATGGTCAAAATATTAGAAACAATGGTTTGCGCGTCCGTATTGGTTGTCACGCCCAAATATTGCGATAGGGATATGGATTGTGCAATCAGTGCTCCGGTGATGGAAAGAATAAAAATAACAAGGCGCAGCATCAGCCCAAGCGCCAAGCCAGTTGCCCCTTCAAGAACGAATTGCCCGGCGATAAAGGAAATCGACCGGTCAACAAAAAATGTCGGCTCAGCGGCAATACCATAAACGAAAAATGTAATGGCAATGGTCGCTGCCACTTTTACCGAGTTTGGAATGACCCGATCACCAATGCCCGGCAAAAGCATCAGGATCATTGAGATACGCACCAGAATGGAAAAAAATGCCAGCAACTGGGTTTCCAGCCCCGCCGCAAGACCCTCCAGCACCAACATTTTAAGCGACCCCTACGACCAATGGCTTTTCTGTCGCGGTAATTTCATCATAGGCAAGAACCGGATTTTTAATCCCCTTGGTCATTAGAACAGTGCGTAAGAATTTGCGCCGTCTGGCCGATGTGGCCAACGCCGCATGAATACCCCGCGATGCGGCATCGTTCAGCTTGCCCTGAACCGATTGTACAAGCTTATTGAAATCCTCCGGCGGTAAAGCCACATCCATACTGCCATTATCATTGGCAATCTCATATTCCATGAACCGCTTTTCCCAATCTTGCGAGATTTGCACCAACGGCAAACGCCCCTGATCATCACGCAGGCGGGTCACAATCTGAAAAGCCATGCGACGGCGCACAAATTCACAAATCTGTTCAATGCTGGCCCCGGTCCCTTTCACCTCGCCAATGGCTTCAATGATAAGCCCCAAATTACGAATAGAAACGCGTTCTTCCAGCAAAGTGCGCAACACTGTTTGCAACACTTCAATCGGCACTTTATCGGGAATAAATTCATCCAAGAACTTGCGATTGGCCGCAGCTCGATCCTGATCTGATAAATTGGTAAAGGCATCAAGCGTTTCACGCAGGGTCTGGCGGGTAAAGATTTTGCCAAAATTGGCCTGAATAACTTCCAGCAAATGGGTTGCCAAAACTTCCATGGGCTCCACCACCGGCACCCCAAGGGCGGTTAAATCACTTTTCAACGCATTGGGAATCCACCGCGCCGACGCCCCATAAACTGGCTCTTTCACCTTTTCACCGGTTAAATGGGTATGCTGATTGTCTTCCACCAGCGCCAAGACCTGTCCAGGGCGCAAAATATTTGTGGTGAAAGTGACGCCCTGAATTTTAATGCGATATTTGTTTTTCTCCAGCGCCGCATTATCGGTAAGCCGGATAGGTGGTAAGACAAAACCATATTCCTCGGCAATATAGCGCCTTATCTTGTCAATGCGTTGTTCAAACCCTTCATCGCTTTGTATCACCGTGGCCACCAGATCCGGCGCCACTTCCAGATGAATTTCATCCACATCAATCGAATCGCCAATCCGCTTGGGTTCAATCTTGGGTGTGTCTTCTTGTTTCTGTTTATCGGCTTCAATCCTTTTTTGCGATTGCAGGGTCATAAAGCCCGCCACCCCAAAACCAACCGCCGCCACAAAGAACGGTAAAAATGGCAGGCCGGGGAAAAAGGCAAACACCATCAGGATTAGGGATACGATTAACAGTGAGGGAAATTTCCGCGCCAATTGCGGCAGCAATGTCAAATCAAGCGCACCCTCACCCTTGCCCTTGGACAAAAGCAGCGCCGCAGAGATAGAAACAATCACCGCTGGAATTTGCGAGACAAGACCATCACCCACTGTAAGAATGGAATAATTGGTCAGCGCCTCAGACAGGCTGATTTTATGGGCCGTCACCCCAATCGCAATACCGGCCACAAAATTAAGCGCGGTAATCAAAAGTCCGGCAATGGCATCGCCTTTGACAAATTTTGACGCCCCGTCCAGCGAGCCCAAAAACGCAGCCTCTTCCTGCTCCACCTCACGGCGACGAATCGCTTCGGCATGGTCAATCGCCCCGGCGGCCAAATCTGAATCAATAGCCATCTGCTTGCCCGGCATAGCATCAAGGGCAAAGCGCGCCCCCACTTCCGCCATGCGTCCAGCCCCTTTGGTAATCACCATAAAATTGACAATGATGAGAACAAAGAAGACCACAAGCCCCAAAAATAAATTCCCCCCCATGATAAACATGGCAAAGCCTTCAATCACACCCCCCGCCGCATCCGTGCCTGTATGCCCCTCGCCAATAATCAACTTGGTGGAAGACACATTGAGCGACAGCCGCAACATCAGCGAAGCCAGTAACACGCTTGGAAAGGAAGAAAAATCAAGTGGCTTTTCAATAAAAATTGTGGTGGTGAAAATCAAAATCGCAAAAGCAAAAGACGCCGTCAGACCAATATCCATCACCCAAGACGGAATCGGCAAGGTCATCATCAAAATGACAACCATTAAGCCAATCGCAAACAAAGAGGTCGGCTTTAATAATTCCTGTGAGCTTAGTTTAATGGACAAAGGAAATTCCAATCCTTATCGGGAAGCAACAGCGAGAACCTGATTTTGAAACAGGTCGAGAAGAATTTGGGTCATGTAACCAGAGGTCAGAAAAAACACGATCAGGATCGCCAACAGCTTGGGCACAAAGGTCAATGTCAATTCCTGAATCGAGGTCAATGCCTGCAATAGACCAATGGCAAAGCCCACAATCAGGGCAATCACCAATATCGGCATCGACATCAGCGCCCCGCCCCACATATGGGCATTGACCAATTGCATTATTTCAGCCTGTGACATGGCCTTTACTCCTAAATTTTATTTGATTGCCCCTTACAAAAATACCCCAAACCAGCATCAAACCGGCATCCGCAATAATTCCTGATAGGCTTCAACAACCTTGTCGCGCACCGTCACCGCCGTCTCCAAAGTCACTTCGGCATTAGCAAGAGCCTCAACAATCGCTTGCGGATCCGCCTGCGCGACCCCGGCCTGCAAAGCCGTGGTTTCGGCCTTGTCGAGCACCGCCTTAAATTCCGTCACCGCTTTGGCGGCATCACTTGGGCCCGCAGCGCCATCAGCAGGCTTTGCTTCGGGCGCAATATTGGGCGCTTTGCCAGCAGCCCCCGCTCCCCCGGTTCCGCCAAGCTGCTGATAGGGATTGAAATTTGTAAAAATCGAAGACATGTCTTGCTCCTTTTCCTATCGTCTCAACAGATCAATCAGGCTCTTATACATAGAGTGCGCCTGCTTAAAGCTGTTGAGATTGGCTTCATAAGATCGGTTGGCTTCGCGCATATCTGCCAGTTCCGTCACAAACGAAACATTGGACATGGTCACAAACCCTTCTGCGTCTGCCATCGGGTGAGCGGGATCATAAAGGCGCTCACCAGGGGACAAATCATAGCTGAGCTTGGCACCAATATCATTGGATGCAGCACCGGCATTGGTCAGAGCTGTGGTAAAAGATAGAAGTTTTCGTTTATAGCCGGGCGTGTCGGCATTGGAGAGATTTTCCGAGACGACTTCCAGACGACGCGATTGCGCCTTCATACCCGTCATGGAATTGGCCATGGCCTCCATTAAATTATTACTCATGAGCGTCCTGCTCCTATTGTTAGCGTCCTGCCAAATATTTAAAAAAAGCCTCGAAGGCTCTTTTTATTTATTGGCGACCAAGAGAAATCCGCAGCAAATCGAGCGATTTGCGATAGACATTCAAGGCAAGCGCGTGTTGATTGCTGACCTCAGCCGATTTCAAAACCTGCTCTTCTAAAGAGACGGTATTGCCATTAGGAGATTGAGGACCATTGGCATCAAGAATTCGCAATGTGTTCAAATCCAGCTTTTGCACCCCATCAGCTTCACTGGCGCGCATCACAAAACTTTGGAAACTCTCGACCTCTTTGGCCCGAAATCCAGGGGTATCGGCATTGGCTAGATTTTCAGCGATGGTGGCATGGGATTTAGCGGCATGCCCGGCCATGGCGCTGTACATCTGCAAAATTTTCATGTTTCCAATCATGATTTCTTTACCTTGGTTAACAAAACCATAAAATGCCCGTATAAGTTGAACAAATGGTTAACGACACCTTAAAGAAGCGATCTCTTATGGCCCTCACCGAAAGCCTTCAGGCGGGACTCCGCCATGGCCCCAAACGTATATGGGGCACCGTTTCAGCGGTAACCGAAACCTCTGTGGAGTTGCGCGGGGTCAGCGGTCTTGTCCATGTGGGGGATGAATTTACTCTTGAAAATCAAGGTGATATGCCTTGCGGCGAAATTCTGACCACGGATATGCAGCACACTAAGGGCCTGCTTTTTCAGTCCGGCGCGGGCATTAAAGTCGGCGATCGGGTGAATATCTGCCCGCCCCTCAGCATCCGTCCCTGCGATGATTGGATTGGCAAAATAGTTAATTTTCGAGGCCAATCGGAATTGGGTGATTCGATTCTGCAAGGCCCCGAAGAGCGCAGTCTTTACGCATTGCCGCCCCCCGCCTCCCTGCGCCACGCCCTTGGACCAAGACTAAATACCGGCTGGTATTGCATGGATACCCTATTACCGCTCTGCCATGGTCAGCGAATCGGCCTGTTTGCCGGATCCGGTGTTGGCAAATCCACATTTTTAGCCTCCATGGCGCGCCGGGTAGAAGCCGATATTGTCATCGTTGCCCTTATTGGCGAGCGCAGCCGCGAAGTGGCTGAATTTGTCCAATCAGGTCTTGGCCCCGAAGGCTTGAAACGCGCCATTGTCGTCACCGCCACATCCGGCGAAAGTCCGGCTGTTAAAAAACGCGCCGCCTATTGCGCCATGACCCTTGCCGAATATTTCCGCGACAAGGGCAAACATGTCCTGCTGGTATTTGATTCGATTACCCGCTTTGCCGAAGCCCATCGCGAAACCGCTCTACTGGCGGGTGAAACCCCTGCCCTTCACGCCTTCCCGCCATCCACGGTGCGGGCAATTGCCGAACTCGCCGAGCGCGCTGGTCCCGGCGCTGGCAGCACTGGCGATATTACCGCAATTTTTTCGGTGCTAGTCGCTGGTTCCAATATGGAAGAGCCGGTTGCTGATATGATTCGCGGCATATTGGATGGTCATGTGGTTTTATCCCGCGCCATTGCCGAACGTGGCCGCTATCCGGCCATTGACGTTTTGCAAAGCGTATCACGCGCCTTACCAAAAGCAGGCACGCCGGAAGAATTAGCCCTACTCAGCGAGGCACGAAAAATTCTCGCGGTTCACGAACAAGCAGCCCCAATGATAAAGGCTGGCCTCTATGAAGAAGGCATTGATCCGGAAACCGATAGGGCTTTGCGCATCTGGCCTACCCTTGATGCGTTTATTGCTGGGGAAAATAAAGCCGTTTTAAGCGATGCCTTTATCCGCCTAGGCGAGATATTAAGCGAGAACAAAGCCCCAGCGCCACAAGACCAACAAAGCGTTCCAAATGAAACGCCCTCTGGCCAATAAATTTAATAAAGATTGGAAGATTGCAGCAGCAATACGCCCGCATAGCCCGGCGTCGACAAGGTCGGTCCAAGCTTTACCTGCTCGGTAATTTGAAACCGCTGAATGGCTTTTTCCATCACCGCCGGATCAATCAAATCCTGCGGCGAGGATATTTTCAAAAAAGACGCTGCCCGCGTTTTTAAAATTTCCACCTGCTTATCAACATCAAGACGGCGAAATTCAGAGGGCAGGCTCAAAGCCCCCTCCAATACGGTCCGCACCGGCGTGCTGCCAAGAATGGAATACCAAATCGCATCATCAGATTGCGACCGATTGACGATATCGGTCATTTCCTGAGAATAATTCAACGCAAGGCGCATATTATTATTCACTTCGCCAACGGCAATATTGAAACTTTCCTTCTGGAAATTGGCAATCATTTTTTGCCGCGCTTCGGAATTGATAAAAATCTCACCATCAATAACCGGTATCGCTGTGGCCAAAGCTGTATATTTCGGATTGCCTAAACGATAAACAAGGGACTGCTCATCACTCACCCCTTCTTTCAAAACCCGCTTTACCAATGCCGCTTTATTTTCTTCTCCGGCAAGCCCGAAAGCCGATACGGTTATCCGTAACAATCGCCGGTCAGCAATAAAATCATCAAGGCTTATAGGGTCTTTCAGCTTGTCTGAAAAATACGCAATATCATTTTTAAGCGAAGAATTATTATTAAAAGCCTCCTGCTGACGATCAAGCGTCGTTTGCAGGAACTTCCAACCGGCATATCCATTCAAAGGTATGGTGGGTAGGAACATGGGGTTTTACGCAACCTTTTGCCGGTCAAGCTGGTCGGTTTTCACATCAAGCAATGTGTTCTCAATCACAACGAGGCGCTTGAGGGAACAAAGGGCAGAATAATAACGGTTCTGGCTCATGGCCATTTTGATATTGCTAAACACATCTTGACCAATCCCGGAAAAGGCCGTCTCCAACACAGCAATTTCTTTATCAACCGCCGCCAAGGTCTCTTCATCTTGCGGCAAATCACCGGTAATCAAAAGCTGAATACCATAATAAAGTTTCTTCACCGGCGTTGTTGCCTGCTCGGGTTTAATCGCATCAGAGCAACGCAGAACCCGTGCATTATCGTCGCAAATTCTAATGCGATGCACTTTGGGCCCGTTTTCAATGACCACACCATTGATAATAAATTTTTCATTGGGGCGAAGCTTCAACACCAAACCGCTCATGCGACATTCTCCTCTGCACCCGTTTCAGGGCCCGTAACCGAGTTCGTATCTGCCCGCGTCTGCAAGCCGACTATGATGATTTCATTGACATCAAGAAGCGCTTCAAGGTCACCCTCCCCGGCCATGATCTTGTGGGTTTGCTGGCGCACAAATTCAGCAAGATTGGCAATACCAGCCTTTAACTCTTGCGGGTGCGGATTGTCAGGGTCTATGACATCAATCATCAATGTCTGCCACAGGGTCAGGTTTTCCTGTAGCGTCGCGGCCAAATCAGAAAAACCACCGGGACGGGTGGTATCGATGGCGCGTAATGTAGAAGTAATGCGTTTGAAGACCTGAAGTTCAATATCCCGCGGCGATGCGGTGTGCTGCATGGTATTTTTATATGCTTTATAAGCCAGCGCGCTCAAGATCGGTCTCCCTTAAAATCAAAATAAAAAAGGCGAGCGGTTTATCCGCCCGCCTCTTAAAGAACTTATCTGAACAGCGACAATAAGGATTGTGGCTGCTGATTGGCAATCGACAAAGCCTGAATACCAAGCTGCTGCTGAACCTGCAGGGCTTGCAGGCGGGCAGAGGCCGCTTC
>WFQB01000167.1 GCA_015487305.1 Parvularculaceae bacterium
GGCCTGTTTGGGAGTATAGGGGTGATTTTGTTTGCGGGGATAAGTTGTTTGGGGTGGAGTTCTTTTGTTGGGGATTTGTTGCCCTCACCCAAAACTGCCTTTAGGTAGTTTTGACCTCTCCCGCGTTCCGGGAGAGGTAGGCGCTTGTGGTGAGTTGGTTTCTTTTATTGCTATCCTCTCGCCGCGCTAGCGCTGGCGCAGCGGGTCGAGACGCCGCTTCGCGGCTCCTCAGGATGAGTTTGGTTTCTTTTTGAAAGTTTTTTGCCTTCACCCGTTCTTCGACAAGCTCTTAGATGAGGTTGGGTTCTTTTTTCGTCTCTACCTACTGAATAATCAGATCCGCGTGGATGGCGCCGGCGGATTTCATGGTGCGGATGATGTCGGCCATTTCGCGGGGGGAGACGCCGAGGGCGTTTAGCCCGGCGATCAGATCGGTGAGGGTGACATTTTCTTCCAAAGCGGCCAGTGAACCATTGCCGGTTTCGGTGACGGTGATGGTGGAGCGCGGGACGACAATGGTTTCGCCGGTTTTGGAAAAAGGATTGGGTTGGGAAACAATCGGGGTTTCGGTGATTTTGATGGAGATATTGCCCTGCGCTATTGCCACGGTTGAAATTTTGACATCCTGGCCAAGGACAATCGTGCCTGATTTTTCGTCAATCACAATGCGCGCCGTTTGAACAGGCTTGACGGTGAGGTTTTCAATTTGTGAAATGATTGCAGCGGGCGAGGATGTGCTGTGGGATAAATCCAATGTTACTGTGCCGGAATCGCGCATTTTGGCCATGGGCGTGTCCAGAGAATTGTTGATGGCATATTCTATCCGCGCGGCGGTGGTGAAATCGGGATTGCGCAAAGCCAGGTCAAGGCTGGTCTGGGTGCCAAAATCAAAAGCTATTTCGCGCTCTATGCGCGCGCCATTGGGAATGAGGCCGCCGGTTGGTGTGCCTTGGGTTTGGCGCGCCCCTTCGGCGCGGGCATCAACGCCGCTGACAAGAACACTGCCTTGGGCCACGGCATAAATTTGATTATCGGCACCATTAAGGGGGGTGAGGATTAAAACACCACCGGCCAGACTTTTGGCATCGCCGATCGAAGAAACCGTTACATCAATGGTTGAGCCGGTACGGGCAAAGGCTGGTAATTTTGCGGTGACCAAAACTGCCGCGACATTATTGGGCTTAATATCATCGCCGAGCACATTGACCCCGAGACGCTCTAGCAGATTGGACAGTGCGTCTTCCGTATAGGGAGAGTTTTTGACCGAATCGCCAGTGCCATTGAGGCCAACCACAATGCCATAGCCGATGAGATCATTTTCCCGCACGCCCTCAATATCAACAATGTCTTTAATCCGCACTTCGGCGGCCCAAACCGGAAGAAAGGCCGGTGTGAAGGCTGTTAGCAAAGCCAGCAAGGGCAGGAGGAAAAGAATGCGTTTCATAAATCTATCTCAAATAGTTGAGGAGGGTGAGGCTGGATAATCTATTGGTTAGAATATAAGTTGCTTCGAGTTGAACTTCTAATTGTTTTAGCTCAATCGCCGCTTCATTCTGATCGCGGCCTGTTAGCTCGGTAAGGGTGGCGTTTAAGATCACCTGTTCGGAGTCGAGCCTTTGCTTGTTTCTGGTCAATGCGCCCTGCTCAATACCAAGGCGGGCTTTTAAATTGGTAACGCCGTCTATGCCATTGCTGATATTGCTGGCGGCATTGGTGTAGACCGTGCCCAATGCGGTTGGGGCGAGGGGGGAGCCATTGCCATTGGCCATGGCCAGAACAGCAAGGCCGCGTATGGTGTCTTTGAGGGCCGGGTCAAGGCCAGTGACATTGGAGGTGATGACATCAGGCGCGCCGCCTTGATAAATCACGGTTTGGAAGGGGCCTGCCGGATCGTCGAAATAATTATCGAGAGAGGTTTGTAAATCGCTGGCAGTGGCAGCGCCAGCAAAAATATTTTCAATATCGGTGAGTAGGGCTTCAGCGCTGCCAAAGGGGGGGCGATCAGAAGCATCACCGGAAAACGCATAACGCTCGCCAAAGCGAATATTTAAAAAATTAAACACCTGCCCCAAAGCCTGCTCGGCATCATCGCCCACAAGGGACAGATCAAGACTTTTATTGCCGGCGATGGCGTCATAGGTGCGGATATCAAGGCCCAGCACGGTATCGCTGACGCTGGACAGGCTGTTTTGCATGGTGTCGAGGCGACTATTGCGCAAGGCAATCTCTGACATTTCGCGAATGACATCGTTCAGGGCTTTGTCGACCAACATGGATTGGCCGACCTTGCCTTCAAGGAAGGAAACCACATCAGCGCGCCGCCCAGTAACCATTTCTTCGGAGGCGGCCTGTAATTTGACTTTCAGGTCAGCCGATTGCCGCGTTAGCCTTTGGGTCATTAAAATATCGGGAAGATTGACGCGTAACATATTTATAGCTCCAGCAGAATTTGCATCATGTCATTGGCAACCTGAATGACCCGTGCATTGGCCGCATAGGCTTGCTCAATCAGCAGCAGATCTTGCATTTCCTTATCGGTATCAACGCCGGTTCTGGTTAAAACCAGATCGCTTGCCAAAGTGTATTGTGCGGTGTTGGAGGATTGAATGGATTCAAAGCGGATGCGCGCCTGACCGACTTGCGAGGAAAATCCGGCGACCAATTCGGTTGCGGAAAACAAGCCTGCCAAACCGCCGCCAAGATTGGTGTTGCGGGCAGAGGTAAAGGCATTAAGGAGATTATTAGCAATAGCGCTTTGGCCTGCGGGGCCGGGGGTGGTGGCGCCAATGCCATCGCGCAGACGCCAGGCGGCACCGCCTGCATCAGGGTCGATAGCGGCGTTTAAGGAGAGGCGTGACGCAATGCCGGGATCGGTCAAGGGTCCGCTAACGGTGAACAGGCCTTGGGCGCCGGGGGTTTTGGTCGGGTCTATGCTGTCATCGGAAAAACGCTCGACCAGATCAACCGCTATAATATCGAGCTGGGTCATGAAATTTGGCATTTCCGTGTCGCGCACTTCAAACAGGCCTGCAAAAGAACCGCTGCGCAAGGCCGCATAGCTTTGAATGCCGGGGGTGATTTCCTGACCGTCAACAAAAAGCCCTGAAAGCTGACCGCCGGTAAGGCTGGCGCTGCCATCAAAATCATTGCCGGGGGTGAAGCTTAAAGTGCGGGGCTGACCGGCATAAAGAAACACGCCTTCCGGTGTCATTAAATCTATCGCGCCGCTATCTCTTGGCACGGTGACCACGGGCATATATTCGGCAATGACATCAACCACACGGTTGCGCTCATCAAGCAGGGCCGAGGCATCGCTGCTGCTGCCATTGAGGGCGGTGATTTGGCGATTCAGGGATTGCAAATCCTGCAAGGCCTGATTGACCACCTGAACGCCATCATTAATGGCCTGATCGGATTGCGCACGCAAATCTCTAGCCGCTTCGTAAAGCTTGCCGAGGGTGTCGATGATTTCGCGGCCATTATCGAGAACAGAAAATTGATTGGCGCTGGATTCGGGGGCTTGCGAGAAATTTTGCAAAGAGGTTTCAAAACCGGCAAAGGCTTGAAACAGGCCAAAGCCGGTGTCTGCCGTGCCAAGCTGCGCCGATAAGGATTGATAGGCATTGGTTAGAACGGTGCTGCGGGCGAGAGAAGCCCCAAGGTCTCTTTGCTCGGCGAGCAGGCGTAAATCTTCTGAACGGACGATGCCCCGGGCATTTACTCCGGCACCGCGCCCGGCCAAAATGCTTTCGCCCAGCAATACAGAACGGCGCACATAGCCCGGCGTGGTGGCGTTGGAAATATTGCTGGCAACAAGATCGGCCCGCAGGGCGTTTACCTGCAGGCCGGTTTGGGCATTGGTGATTGCGCGGGTTAAGCTCATCTTGCATGGCCCCTAAGATGGTTTACCGCTTCAGATTGGTTGTTTCCTGAAGCATTTCATCAACAGTTCTGATGATGGTGGCATTTGAGGAATAGGCCCTTTGGGTTTCAATCAGATCTGTTAATTCAGACGCAACATCAGTGGTTGATTGCATCAGCGCAAAGCCTTCCATCGTGCCTACGGGACCGGTGCCGGCATCCCAGAAATAAATGCTGCCACTGGCAGCCGAGACACTAAAGGATTGGTCATCGCGGGGGATGAGGCCGTTTAGATTAGGCACATCCCCCACCGGAATTTGATAGAGGGTGCGGCGAAAACCAGTGTCGTAAATCGCTTGCACGAAGCCTTCTGAATCAATTTCGATAGTGCTGAGATCGCCAATCGGGGAGCCGTCTTTGGTGACAGACGTAGGCGAGAAGGGGGCTGAGAACTGGGTCAGGCCACTGCTATCATTGATCCGGCCAATAAAGGTATTTATCGGACCGCTGGCAACATTGAGGCTGATCTCGCCGGTTGCGGGATCATAAGCGCCGCCAGAAATGGCAGTGACCGCTGAGACTTTACCGCCATTGACGCTGTCATCGGCGAAGGTCACGGAATATTCAGCGATGGAAACATTGGGATCGCCTGCGCCGTCAAAAACTTCAATCGTCCATTGATTACTGGCACCTGTGGCGGGAACAATCGGCGTGAAGCGATAGGTCAATGTTTGGGTGCGTCCTAAATTGTCATAATAATCCGTTGGTAGATCAAAGGCCTCCCCTAATTGGCCAGCGGCCGTTGCATCGGCGGGGAGATTGATGCCGAGATTGATATTGCGGGTTGCCGAAGCGGTGAGCTGGTTGGCGGCGATATTGACCGGTTCAAGACCGGTTGAACTATTGCGGCTGACATTGCCGATATTGCCACCAGTATCGGCGGGCCAGCCAAGCAGGAATAAGCCGCTTTGGGTGCGCAGATTGCCATTTTGGTCGGCGAAGAAAGAACCGGTTGGCACCAATTGCAGGTTTCTTTCTGAAGCAAGGGCGTTGACCCCGCCCTGATTGGTCACCGGGATGAGACCGCGTCCGGCGATGGCGATGTCGGTGGCGTTGCCGGTAGATATTAACGATCCGTTCTCGTTGACGGCCTTGTAAGAGACCACCCGAACGCCGCCGGCTGAATAGGCGTTTTCGCGCTGGTTCAAGACCATGCTGGAGAAGTCGACCTGACTACGCTTATATCCGTAAGTCCCTGAATTTGCTATATTATCTGAGATGGTGGATAGTCTGGCTGCGTTTACTGCAAGGCCCATAATACCGGCATTGAGGGAGGAGGAAATACTCATAATGGTTGCCCTTTTAAGTTGATGCAACCATGAGTTGTATGGTGAGTGTGTTAACAAAATCCTAACGAATTCTTAACCCCCCTTAACAAGGTGTTACGATTTTGGCGGTGTTGTTGGTCGACAAGCATAAAGATTGATCTGGCCTTCATAGCCGATGGGGTCGGTTTGCAGGACTTCGCAGGCGGTTGCCGAAGGCAAATAAACCTTACGGTGGATGATTTATAGACGAAGAAGGCCACGGCAGGGGCTTGGAATATGTATACCACTTCGCCGCCTGCGTCCGTGGTCGCAATTAC
>WFQB01000168.1 GCA_015487305.1 Parvularculaceae bacterium
GTCATGGATCAGGACTTTTTTGGGCTGAAAATGGGCTATATGCTCAAGACCAAGGCGCACGGACTCTTGTCTTGTGGCCCCGCCAATTGTCGGCGCTAATAAGCGCTTTTTGGTCATTTTTGTCGGCAGATGGGCCACGGCCTCGGTGTATAAGTCCCGGTCATCTTCATGAATAACAACGCTGACCGCGTCGACTTCCCCATGGGCTAAAAACGCCCTCAAGCTACGGGCCAATACCGTCTCTCCGGCAAGCTGCGCATATTGCTTGGGGCCATCAAAACCGGCGCGAAACCCGCGACCTGCTGCCACCAAAAGGGCGATGATATGGTGCTTGCTTGCGCTCATCTCGTTCACAAAACCCTTGTCATGCCTGCCGGGGAAAGGCTACAGGCAGTTTTCAACTCTGCTATAAAGAATTTTTGACAAAACGCCACTGTAACCGGACCGGATATTGAGCCTTAAAATTCGACATATACTTCTGAAAAACAATGTTTTTCTTGCGCCCATGTCGGGCATATCCGATCTGCCTTTCAGGCGGGCGGCGGCAAGGCACGGGGCCGGGGCTGTGGTCTCGGAAATGGTGGCGTGTGAGGAATTAGCGCGCGATCGCCCAGATATGGTGCTGCGCGCCGCCGGGGACAGGGCGGTTTTCCCGTTCATCATGCAGCTGGCCGGGCGCGAGGCAAAATGGATGCGCGAGGGGGCGCGGCTGGCGGAAGCGGCTGGTGCGGATATTATCGACATTAATATGGGCTGTCCGTCGCGGCAGGTGACGGGGGCATTGTCCGGCTCGGCGCTGATGCGTGATCTCGACCATGCCGAAGCGCTGATTAAAGCAACAATAAAGGGCACGAGCCGTCCGGTGACATTAAAAATGCGCCTTGGCTGGGATTGGCAAAGCCTCAACGCCCCGGAGCTGGCGCGCCGCGCCGAAGCCGCCGGGGTCGCTATGGTCACGGTGCATGGGCGCACGAGATGCGATTTTTACAAAGGTCATGCCGATTGGGCGGCGGTCAAGGCCGTTACCGAGGCGGTCTCTATTCCGGTGATCGTCAATGGCGATATTGTGGATGCGGCGAGTGCGCGCATGGCAGTGGAAGCATCGGGCGCGAGCGGCGTGATGGTGGGCCGGGCCGCTCTGGGTCGCCTTTGGCTGGCCGGGGCGCTGGCCAAAGCGCTGGACAAGGGCGGAGATGTCGTGCCGCCCGCACCAGACAAACAGCGCGATATTGCGCTTGAGCATTACCGCGATACGGTGCGCCATTATGGGCAAGGCCATGGGGGCAGTCCGGAAATGGGGCGGGCGTTGGGCATTCGCATGGCCCGCAAGCACCTCGCCGCCACAATAGACCACGCCCCGGGCTTTAGGGACGCCAGCCTGCGCCGACAGGTAAAGTCTCTCATCTGCCGCGCCAGTGATCCGGTAGAGGTGGAGGATTTGCTGGTGGCGGTGTTTGATGAGGGCGAGGACTGGTGGCGACTGCGGTTGGTGAAGGCGGCGTAATATCATTTTCTTGGCAAAACTCAGAACAAGGATTCCTCCCCCGTTTTAACGGGGGAGGTGCCCGACGGGCAGCGCCACAGGGCGGAGGGGGCTACGGACTCTCAGTTTTAAATAAATTACCGCTTTGAAAAATACGCAGGCCCCCATCGACCCGGACCTATCGGTCCGGCCCACTTCCCCCGTAAACGGGGGGAAGAAATCGCTCTATTTGCGATATTCTTCCCAATTGCTACCCAAAAGATGGTTGATATATCATACTAGAAATGCCTGTTTGTTATTGATGATTTGATGACTTGAGCATTATGGTTTAAGCAGACGCTATTGCTATGCGTGATAGCGTTATGACTTCATTATTCTCCAATGCTAGCGCTTGTATATCACAAGCAATATTTGTCACTCGTTAATATTTTTTTGAGCAGTCGATTGGAGGTGGAAATGGGTGAAATATTTTCAGAAATAAGAGATGCAGCAAAAAGTATACAGAAATCCTGGATGGAAAGTATGGAGTTTTTCCAAACAGTAGAAAGCCAGAATGGTGAAAAATTCAACCTTGAAGCAGAAATACCCGGAACTGATAAGGCGCTTTGGTGGTTTGATGAAAGAATACTTTCGGTAGGCAATCTTCTTGCCTCTCTTGAAGAAAAAGAACTGGATGCGGGGGCGCCTTTGCCAGAGTTATTCGTTTCTGAACTGAATGCTGCGGTTGATGGTCTCAAAACACAGGTTGACAAACTCACTAATCATGCCCGCCAAGTAACAGACAATCAGTTAACATCTCTAACGCCGACAAATTGGGTCGTGAACTTAGCATCAGGTAATCAGCAAATAAATTTTGCCTCTTTCCTACAGAACCTTGTCAGTCCGATAGAAACCAGTTTAGTTAAATATTATGCAGTTTCGGGAATTATTCAATCAAAAGAATTTGATGCATTTGCTATTGCTGTTAGGGAGTTTTCTGAAAAAGCTGAAGATGTCCGGAAAAATACGAAGACAGTAAAAACGGCTAGGTCAAAATCCGAAGCGCTATTATCTGAAATTGATGATCTTAAGCAGGCGTCCGAATTAGACAGAAAAGCAATCTCTGAGCTAGTTACTGACATCAAAAAAACGGCTTCTGAAGTTGAAGAATTTCATGCTCAATCAACTGCGAACGTCCAAGAAATTGAAGCAATAAAGTCAGCTGCTGATGCTTTGAAAATGGAGATTGAAGGGTACAGTGGAGATTTTGATTTATTTCAAAAAAACTCTTGATGAACGCAATGATAAATATAAGCAACTTCAAGAATCTACCCAGAGTATCTTTGAAAGCTTAACTAGCCGCGATCGGCAAATCGGTGATACAATTGCGCAAGCTGAACAGATGTTGGTTGGTGCCACCAATGCTGGCCTTGCTTCTACATTCAATAAAACGCTCGAAGACTTGGGAATAAAATTGAAGGGCGCGCGAAGCGGGTTTTACTGGGCAATCGGTTTTTTAGCTTTATCAGCACTTCCGTTAGGTGCTTACCTTCTTTTATCTTCGTTAGATATTTCTTCACCGGATGCAAACGGGTCTACGTTTCTATTCAGACTTGGAAAATTAAACCCAGCAACCACGCTTGCCCTTGCGCTCTTGATGGTACCTACAATTTGGCTCACCAGATTTGCAGCTGCACGTCACCACCAGCTGTTTCAATTAAAAGAACATTATCAGTATAAATATTCTCTTGCGATGGCAGTTGACGGATTCAAGAAACAATCACCGCAGTACGCAGATGAGATTGCCGCCGTAACTTTTCACCAGCTTTCATTTAATCCGGCAGACAAATTAGCTGGGAAAGGTGGTGCAAGCGACCACCCCAAC
>WFQB01000169.1 GCA_015487305.1 Parvularculaceae bacterium
ATTTGCAGGGCTGGGCGACCCTCGGCAATCTTACAAATACAACCTTCGAAAATGTCAAAACCCAATTGGTGGCCGGTAATGTAAACAACAAGTCGCGCGATTATGGCTCGCGCCGTGGTGTGGGCAGTGAAGCCGGTGATGTTGAGCGCATTGGTGATAATTATCTTTATACATTGCCGGGGCGTACGACGATTGCCAGCAAGCAGACCAAGCAGATCGGTTTTGTTGACGGCAAGAATGTTGATGCGGCCAAGATTTATGAATATCGCGCCAATGGTTTCAGAACCGATAACGACCCGAGCGGGGTTGATGTGCGTATTGCGTTTTCCAATTCTCGTGCCAGTGGTTTGGGTAATCCTCTACCACAAGGGGTTGTGCGGGTTTATACAAAAGACAAAAAAGGTCGGGCGCAATATATTGGTGAAGATCGTATAGGTCATATTTCCGGTGGCTCGGATTTATCCCTGCGTATTGGTGCGTCCTTTGATGTGAATGTGCAGCCGACCACGATTAGCCGTAAACAGGTGAGCAAGCGTGTTTCGGAAGTGACCCAGAGCTATAAGGTGACTAACGCGACCAATAAGCCCGTCAGCGTGTTTATTCGCCAGTCCGGTTTTAATTCATGGACCTATAAAACCGAAATCTTAAGCGAGAATTTTGAGCATAAACGCCCGGATGCTGACAGCATGATCTGGGAAGTGCCGGTGCCTGCTGAAGGCGAGACGACACTGACCTTCACCCTTCGCACCACAACACGTCGCTAGGGGGCTCGTCATGCGGGCGCTCATGTCCTTAATAAAGCAGTGTTGCACTCATCCTGAGGTGCCCGGCAAAGCCGGGCCTCGAAGGATTGCCTCACGGCGGTTCGCTTCGCGAATGCCTCCGGCGGGGCGGTTAAAAAAAGCTGTCACCATGGCATTGGCGGTGGTGGGATTATTATTGCCTTCGCCGGCGATGGCAGAGCCGACGCAGGTGGTTTCGCAAAAGCCTGATACTATTGCCATCACCATTTATAATGATGATCTGGCAATGGTTTCTGAATTGCGCGTGGTTGATCTTCCTGCCGGGCGCTCGGTGATTTCCTTTGAGGGGGTGTCGGATAGGATGATCCCGCAAACAGCCGTTTTGCAGGAATTTTCCGGTTTTACACTGGAGCAAAATTTTGATTTCAACCTGCTGGGAAAAGGCTCGCTGCTGGCCAGTGCCATTGGCGAGGAAGTAACCCTGATTACCACCAACCGCGAGACGGGCCGCGAACAAAAGCGTCGCGGGCGGATTGTCTCCGGTGCGCGCGGGGTGGTGATTGATTTTGGTGACAGCTATGAGGCCTTGCAATGCAGCGCCATGCCGGAGCGGCTGGTGTTTGATGCGCTGCCGGAAGATTTGCTGGCGCGACCAACCTTGTCGATTGAAGTCAATGCAGAAAAAGCCGGGCCGCAGGACATTCGCCTTGGCTATTTAACGTCCGGCTATGGCTGGAATGCCAATTATCGCTTTGACCTGGATGAGAGCGGCAAGAGCGGGCGGCTTACCGGATGGTTGACGATTGATAATCAGACGGCGGTGTCAGTTGAAAATGCAGATATGTCGGCGGTGGCTGGGGAGTTGCAGCGCCTTGCAGAAACCCGCGCGCCGGAAAGTTCGAGCAAGAACTTTTACGCAAATTGCTGGCGGCGTGGCAATACCAAGACCGGTATTCGCACTTCTATTTACGGGTTTGTTCGGGCAAGGGGAGAGCAGAGGCTTCAGAAAAGTACAATGATGTATGAGATGGCCGCGCCTGTCGCGGAAATGGCAATGGGGGATGAAATTACTATTTCAGGCAACAGAGCTTCGCGAGATGAAATGAAAGCCGAGCGTGAAGACCTTGGGGATTACAAGCTTTATCGCACCCCATGGCCAACGACGGTGTCGGCCTATCAGACCAAGCAGATTATGTTTCTCGACAAAGAGCAGGTGGATGTTGAAAAAATCCATGTGTTGAAATTTGATGGGCGCTGGGGGAGCAGTCAGATTGTACCCACAAGCATTGAATATCGGGTTGATAATGAACGTGAGGGGAAACTGGCCGAGCCATTGCCGCAAGGGACGTGGCGGGTGCTGCAGCCTTTGCAAGGGCGCGGGCAGTTTTATATTGGCAAGAATTGGCAGGAGAACCTTGCTGTGGGTCTTCCTGTAGAATTGGAAATCGGCCAATCCAATGATGTGGTGATTGAAACGGCTCTGCTTTCCGATGAGACTTACAGAACAAGCCGCGAGACCACGGTTATCACCCGTTCGTTTGAGCATAAAATCCATAATGCCTCGCCAGAGCTTGTGACCGTGGAAATTACAGAAAGCGAAACAGATTGGGTGCCGCCGAAAATTCGCCGCCAGTCTTTGCAACGGGTTGCAGACAAGCAACGCCCCACATGGCAGCTAAAGGTTGCGCCGGGGGAGATTAAAACCCTGCGCTATACGGTGCGCTGGGAGGAATAGGGCGGTTGCCTTTAACTCGGCCCGATCATTTTTTCTGGGCGCACTATGGTGTCG
>WFQB01000170.1 GCA_015487305.1 Parvularculaceae bacterium
CACCTGCATCATGCCCGCATGCATGTGGAAGAATAAATGGCAATGAAACGCCCAGTCACCCACATGGTCGGCGGAGACGAGATAGGAAAGTCTCTCCCCCGGCTTGACGATAACCGTGTGCTTGCGCGGCAAATGATCCCCTTGGCCATTTTCCAGATCGAAAAACATGCCATGCAAATGGATCGGGTGCGGCATCATGGTGTCATTGATAAGAATCATCCGAACCCGCTCGCCTTCGCGCATTTTGATCGGCTCTTTGACATCGGCAAAACGCACCCCGTTAAAGGACCACATATAGCGTTCCATATTAGAGGTGAGATGCAACTCAATCTCGCGGCTTGGTGGTCTGGTATCGGGGTTTGGCTCTAGCGAGCGCAATTGCGTATAGCGCAAGGTGCGGTGTGGCACATCGTCAAGGCCAATGCCCGGCTCATCCAGTCGGCTCATGGGGCTGGCCGCAATATTGGCAACCCCGGGGCCACGCTTGACCACAGACGCTTTGTCCATAGATCCATGATCCATAGAATCCATTTTATGGTCGCCATGGTCCATTTTACCGCCCATATCGCCCATATCATGACCACTCATATCCCCGCCGGATTTGTCACCAGCCATAGAGCTATGGTCCATTCCCATATCGCGCATGGTCAAAGTCGGTACGGGGCGAATAGCGGGTTCCTCGGCGCGCATACCGGCGCGAGGTCCAAAGGTCGCAACCACCTGACCAGAGCGATCAATGGATTCAGCGACAAAAGCATAAGCACGACTGTCTTTTGGCTCGATGATGACATCATAAGTTTCGGCGACACCCATCTGGAACTCATCAATTTCTAATGGCTCCACATTAAGCCCGTCTTGATTGACAATCGTCATGGGCAGGCCGGGAATGCGAATATTGAACATGCTCATGGCGGCGGCATTGATAATCCGCAACCGCACCCGCTCACCGGGAACAAACACGCCATTCCAATTATCGGCGGTGCTGTGGCCGTTGATAATATAGGTATAGGCAGCCCCCCCAATATCAGCGAGATCACGCGGCGACATCCGCATACCGCCCCACATGGCGCGCTCGCGAAAAGCCTTGCGTAAGCCTTCTTCAGACGCATCTTTGAAGAAATCAGGAACGGTGCGCTGGTTATAATTATAAGAATCGCTCGCCTTTTTCAGCCTAGCAAAAACGCGATATGGGTCAGCAAAAGTCCAATCCCCCAAGACCAGCACATATTCACGGTCATATTGCACCGGATCAGCGCCTTTCGGGTCAATGATTAGCGGGCCATAATGGCCAAGCTGCTCCTGCAGACCGGAATGGGAATGATACCAATAGGTGCCATTATGGGGCAGGGAGAATTTATATTGGAAGGTCTCACCTGGGCGAATACCGGGATAGGAAACACCCGGAACCCCATCCATTTGAAACGGCACCAAAAGCCCGTGCCAGTGAATAGAAGTATCTTCGTCCAGCGTATTGGTGACATTCAAAGTCACCTCTTGGTCTTCGCGAAAACGAATAAGCGGTGCGGGCAGGGTGCCATTAACGCCAATCGCTTCTCTTAACCGACCACCAACGCGGGCCGGAAATTTTCCGATGCTTAGGTTAAAAACGTCACCGGTAAGGGCGGGCAGGCCGATATTGCCGTCACTGGCAGGCTTGGCCCATGCCGGCAACAGGCCGGAGGCCCCTAAAGCAAGGCCACTACCGGCAATGCTTTGTAAAAATGTTCGTCTATCAAACATGGTGTTTTTCTCTCAATTAAAATGACATCACTCACAATTCATGCAGGCAAAATGGCTTGCATATTTTTCTGGCTTAAAAATAAAGCCAGAAATATTGTGACGGTTAATTGAGGAGACGTGTTCGCAAAGCAACTGGCGATAGACGCGGCTTAGGCGGATCAATCCAGCTTCTAATTATAGCTTGCGGAGAAGCAATTTCTAACCAAGATGGCGCGGCCAAAGCCGAGCGAATAATGGTTTTGTCCGGGGCATTTGATCCGGCAATGAAACTATTATGGACGAGGGGCTTAACCGCTGAGATTTGCTGGTCGAGACAATGCTTATCGCAATCAATATCTGGATGTTGTTCAGATGAATGATCGCCATTTTCCATATGCACCATGGCAGGCATGGCATCATGGCTGTCTATTATGCTTGCGCCATGTGAAAAAGCCCCGACAAATCCGGGTGAGCAGAAACAGGCAATCTGCACAGCGCCAAAAATTATGGCGAAGCTGGCGAGCAAGAATGTTTTTATCGGTCTGCCTGTCATCTTTATAACCTTAAAGGGGTTTCGAGGATTGACCTACACCTTATTGCGAGATAATTATACCCCCACGGGGTATATGTCAACCAGATATCTATCAAAATCCCGTGACAATGGATGAGGCCCATGGAAAACGCAGAAAACACGATAAAACGTCTGAATCGTATTGAAGGACAAGTGCGCGGCATTGTGCGCATGCTGGAAGAAGACCGCTATTGCATTGATGTGCTGCACCAAATTCAAGCCATCAAAGCCGCCTTGGCCAAGGCCGAAAGCGAAATTTTAAAAGATCATGCCGCCAATTGCATCGGCGCAGCCATCGGTGCTGGCAATGAAGAATTACAACGTGAAAAAATTTCCGAACTGATTGATTTATTCGATAAGCTAAAAAGATAGTATTTTGAGGTTACGCTCACCGCTATTCCCGCCCTTTGGGCGGGGCGGCAAGCGCGTCGAACGGTCGCCGGAGCTGCGGTCGCGGCCCTGCAAGGTTCAAGATGGCTCTCCAGAGCACATAGATTCTTTCCATGGAAAATTACTCATCCTGAGGTGCGAGGCTTTGCCGAGCCTCGAAGGATCACCACAAAGAACCAAGCTTCCGGTGCGCCCC
>WFQB01000171.1 GCA_015487305.1 Parvularculaceae bacterium
GCGGCAATAAACGCCCCGGCAACGCCGCCGCCAATCGTCAACAAAACGGTTTCCGTCAGGCTTGGCAGGCGATCGCTCCAGCCTTCCTGAAACAAGCCCATCATGGAATAAAGCGAGGACAATAGAATTGACAACAGCCCGCCAGCCAAAACCGCAATCACCAGCAAAACCGGCAAGGTAATGGCGTTTAGAAAAATCCCTCTATAGTCGAGCAAGCCGGTATCCGATGGTTGGTCGATCACTGTCTTGGCCAGAACCAGTGCCGCATAAAAGGCGATGAGAAAATGCCCCCAATCGGTAACCGCAAAAGCACCCTCTACATTTTGCAAAAACCCTGCAATGGAAGGCAGGACCGAAAACAACCCAACCAGCGCCGAGAGCAATATGGCCAGCAACCAACGCGATTGCCTGCCTATTAAAATCAAGGCTATTGAAAACAACCCCAAAAAGCCGGCAATGACAAAAGGCCAACCCGCTTCTTCAGCCTGCGCCAGAAAATAATAAGACCCGGCAAGCCCCGCCGCGCCAACAAAGGCGCTCGGAATGATCAATCCGAACAGCCCCCCAAGCGATAATTTTTCTTCCCGCGCAACAAACATCAAGCCACCCTTAGACTTAAGGCCCTATCCTAAAGGAATGAGGTTTTTTGCCAAACCTTATTTTTTATGGCTTTTCTCGACAAATATTTTTTTCTCTAGTATAAAGACGGTTCATTTATCGTATTTGGTGTAATCTCTCAAACAGCCTTCAAAAAAGTTGATTTATTATTCCGGTCTTTATTACCGGAATTTCTCTTTTTTCAATCCATATCTATGCGCGAGAAACCAATTCTGACGCCCCGACTAAGATAAGTAATAGACCAACCATCGGATGACGGTTTTCGCGATATGGTAAAAGTGTGGGCTGTAGATTTTTATTTGGTCGCATTTCCGGCCCGCTGCGCTAGCGCCTGCGCAGCGAGACGGATAACCGGCCTCATCCCTGAGTTTGTCGAAGGACCCACTTATCCTGGAAACGCTCTAGCGTAGCTTGCGAATCTGGCGTTTAGGGCCTATCCAAAGCGGGAATATATCGCCGCTTTTTCAAGGACCCTCCCATGATCCCCCGCTATGCCCGCCCGGAAATGACTGCTATCTGGGATCCGCAGACCAAATATAAAATCTGGTTCGAGATTGAAGCCCATGCCGCAGATCGCATGGCCGAGCTTGGCATTATCCCTGCCGCCGCTGCCTGCACCATTTGGGACAAGGGCCGCGATGCGCAGTTCGACGTTGAGCGCATTGACGAGATTGAGCGCGAGGTCAAGCATGATGTCATTGCCTTCCTCACCCATTTGGCAGAAATCATTGGCGACGAAGCACGCTTTGTTCATCAGGGCATGACTTCATCCGATGTGCTGGACACCACCCTTTCAGTGCAACTCATGCGCTCGGCGGATATTCTGCTCGCCGGGATGGACCGGGTTTTGGCGGCGCTTAAAAAACGCGCCATAGAACATAAAATGACCGTCTGTGTTGGTCGCTCTCATGGTATTCACGCCGAGCCGGTGACCTTCGGATTAAAGCTCGCCAGTTTTTACGCAGAATTTGAACGCGGCAAAAAGCGGCTTTTGGCGGCGCGGGAAGAAATTGCCGTTTGCGCCATTTCCGGCGCGGTCGGCACTTTTGCCAATATTGACCCATCGGTCGAAGCCCATGTGGCGGACAAAATGGGCTTGCGGGTGGAGCCGGTTTCTTCACAAGTGATCCCCCGTGACCGCCATGCGGCGTTTTTTGCGGCGCTTGGGCTCATCGCTTCTTCCGTTGAGCGCTTGGCGGTGGAAATCCGCCATCTTCAGCGAACGGAAGTTCTCGAAGTGGAAGAGTTTTTCGCCAAAGGGCAAAAAGGCTCTTCGGCCATGCCCCATAAACGCAATCCGATTTTGACCGAAAACCTCACCGGTCTTGCTCGGCTGGTGCGCATGGCGGTTATTCCCGCCATGGAAAATGTCGCCCTATGGCATGAGCGCGATATTTCCCACTCCTCGGTCGAGCGCGCTATTGCCCCCGATAGCACCATCCATCTCGACTTTGCCCTGCATCGTTTAGCGGGCGTGATTGAAAACCTGCTGATCTATCCCGACCGGATGCAGAAAAACCTCAATGCCTTGCACGGGCTGGTGCATTCCCAACGGGTGCTGCTGGCCTTAACTCAGGCGGGGGCCAGCCGCGAAGACGGCTATCGCCTCGTCCAGCGCAACGCCATGCCAGCCTGGCGCGGCGAAGGCCTGTTTTTGGATAATCTCAAAAGCGATGCAGATGTCAGCAAGTTTTTATCAGCGAGCGAATTGGATGAGCTGTTTGACCTCGCCTATCACACCAAGCATGTGGACACGATTTTCACGCGGGTTTTCGGGTAGGCATCCTTCGAGACGCCACCTGCGGTGGCTCCTCAGGATGAGCACTACAAGTAAAATTTGATAAACTCATCCTGAGGTGGCCAGCTTGCTGGCCCTCGAAGGATAGCAAAAAGGAACTAACCCTTTTTCAACACCGCCTGTGCTGCGGCGAGCCTTGCAATCGGCACGCGATAGGGTGAGCAGGAAACATAATCCAAGCCAACACCTTCGACGAAATCAATCGAAGCGGGATCGCCCCCATGTTCACCGCAAATACCAAGCTTGATGTCGGGCCGCACTGCCCGCCCCTTTTCAGCGGCAATTTCCACCAAAGCCCCGACGCCTTTTATATCCATGGTCACGAACGGATCTTTTTCAAAAATCCCTGCGCGCTGATAATCCGGCAGGAAAGAGCCCGCATCATCGCGTGACAGACCAAAAGTCGTCTGGGTCAAATCATTGGTACCAAAAGAAAAGAATTCCGCCCGTTGCGCCAGATCATCGGCGGTCAGCGCCGCGCGCGGTAATTCAATCATGGTGCCAACCAGATATTCCACCTGCAAGCCGCGCTCTGCCATCACCTGCTGGCACACGGCATCAATTTTAATTTTCAAAATTTCCAACTCTTTGCGTTTGGCAACGAGCGGAATCATAATTTCCGGCACGACATTTTCGCCGGTTTCTTCAGCAACAATGCACGCCGCTTCCATAATCGCCCGCACCTGCATTTCGTAAATTTCCGGATAGGAAATACCAAGGCGACAACCGCGATGGCCAAGCATAGGGTTCGTCTCTTGCAAAGCATGGGCGCGGGCTTTCAGCGCTTTGCCATCCATGCCGGATGCTTCGGCCACCGCCTCGATCTCTTCATCCGTATGCGGCAAAAATTCATGCAAAGGCGGATCCAGCAGGCGCACCGTCACCGGCAAACCACTCATCACTTTAAACAGTTCGACAAAATCACCGCGCTGCATGGGCAGTAATTTTGCCAGTGCTGCTTTGCGACCATTTTTATCTTCCGATAAAATCATCTCCCGCACGGCGAGAATACGATCAGCGTCAAAAAACATATGTTCGGTGCGGCAAAGACCAATACCCTCAGCGCCAAACCCTCTGGCGGTTTTGGCATCAAGCGGGGTTTCAGCATTGGCGCGCACTTTCATGCGGCGCTTTTTATCAGCCCATTGCATGATTTTGGAAAAATCACCGGACAATTCCGGCTCAATGGTTTTGACCGCCCCGGCAAAAATTTCGCCTTTGGCACCATCAATCGTAATGATCTCACCCTTGGCCAAACGCCGCCCGCCAACCGACATGGCCGAGCCGTCTTTTTCAATCGACACATCCCCCGCCCCGCAAACGCAAGGCCGCCCCATGCCGCGGGCCACCACTGCCGCATGAGAGGTCATACCACCGCGGGCAGTGATAATCCCTTCGGCTGCGTGCATGCCGTGAATATCTTCGGGGCTGGTTTCCACCCGCACCAGAATAACCTTGTGGCCATCCTTGGCGAGGCGCTCGGCCTCGTCGGAATTAAACACAATTTCGCCGCTGGCCGCACCGGGAGATGCCGGCAGCCCACGGGTCAGCAAATCACGTGGTGCATCAGGGTCTAGCGATGGGTGCAAAAGCTGATCAAGCGAGGCCGGATCAACCCGCATCACCGCTTCTTCTTCTGAAATCAGTTTTTCTGCGCACATATCCACGGCAATTTTCAACGCCGCCTTGGCGGTGCGTTTGCCATTGCGGGTTTGCAGCATCCATAATTTACCCTGCTGGATGGTGAACTCAATATCCTGCATGTCGCGATAATGTTTTTCGAGTTTTTCAAAAATCGCCACCAATTGCGCGTAGGATTCCGGCATTACCTCTTCCAGCGATGGCAATGTCTCGCCCATGGTCTCGCGATGTTTTTTGGTCAACGCCTGCGGGGTGCGAATACCGGCGACCACATCTTCGCCCTGGGCATTGATGAGAAATTCCCCATACCAAATCTTTTCACCCGTGGAAGGATCGCGAGTAAACGCAACGCCGGTGGCAGAGCTGTCGCCCATATTACCAAACACCATGGCCTGCACATTCACCGCCGTACCCCAGCTTTCGGGAATATGATGCAGGCGGCGGTAAGTGTTAGCGCGCTCATTGCGCCATGACGCGAAAACAGCGGTAATCGCCCCCCAAAGCTGATCTTTAACATTTTGCGGAAACGGCTTACCCAAAGATTTTTCGACAATTTTCTTATATTGGTCGATAACCGCCAACCAATCCTGCGCCGATAAATCCGTGTCTAGCAGATAATCTTTTTGCTCTTTATAAAGATCAAGAATTTCTTCAAAATGATGATGGTCAACGCCCAGCACCACATCGGAATACATCTGGATAAAACGCCGATAGCTATCATAGGCAAAGCGCTCATCGCCGCTCAATTTGGCAAGCCCGATAACGGTTTCATCATTCAGGCCCAGATTCAAAACCGTGTCCATCATGCCCGGCATGGAGGCGCGCCCGCCGGAACGCACAGACACCAATAGCGGATTGCTGACATCACCAAATTTTTTATCCACCTGCGCTTCAATTTTCGCCATGGCCGCATCAACCGAAGCCTCCAGCCCGTCGGGAAATTTGCGTTCATTATCATAAAACAGGGTGCAAACCTCGGTGGTGATGGTAAAGCCCGGCGGCACTGGCAGGCCAAGGCTCGCCATCTCCGCAAGATTGGCCCCCTTGCCGCCCAAGAGATTGCGCATGGCCCCATCGCCATCGCTACCCTTCGCCCCAAAGCTGTAAACCCAATTCACGCTATTGCCATCAGCCATGCCCATTACCCTTCAATCTTCGACAGGTCTGCAATCCTGTTACAGGTCATGATAATATTTTTCAGCAGCGCCAGACGATTGGCGCGCAAATCCTTGTCATCATCATTCACCGTAACTTTTTCAAAGAAATCATCAAGCGGCTGGCGCAGTGTTGCCAGCGCCGCCATAGCAGCGGTGAAATCTTCTTGTTCCAATGCAGGCGCAGCGCTGGCCTCAACTTTTTCCATCGCCGCCATCAGCGCTTTTTCTTCTGCCTCTTTGAGAAGTTTTGCATTTATTTGCGTGGGCGCAGATTTCTTGTCGCGCTTTTCTTCGGCCTTTAGAATATTCCCGGCGCGCTTATAAGCGGCAAGCAGGTTTGTTCCCTCGTCAGTTTTCAGGGTTTCAGACAGAGCTTCAAGTTTCTTAACGATGAGAACAAGATCGTCTTCAAGCGACCCATCAACGCGCATCCGCACCGCATCCACATGAGATTGCTTATAGCCCTTATCCCGCAAATAGACTTTTAAACGGTCATGGAAGAAGCTGAGGAGGCTGGCTGTCTTACCCTGACCAAACTTCTCTCCATTTTGATTTCTATATAATTGTAATGCCCCTTCGAGATGCTTATTTATACTAATCCTGATACCATTCTCTAAAACAATGCGGATGATGCCTAAGGCAGCCCGCCGAAGCGCAAATGGATCTTTGGAACCTGTCGGCACTTCCGCTAAAGCAAAGAAGCCCACCAGTGAATCAAATTTCTCGCAAAGCGCCAAAGTAGAGCTTTCAGGTGTAGAAGGTAAACCATCTGATTGACCAACCGGTTTGTAATGCTCCTCAATCGCAGTAGCAACAAAAGCAGGTTCTTTTTGTAATTCTGCATAATATCGCCCCATGATTCCCTGAAGCTCAGGAAACTCACTCACCATGCCTGTGACTAGGTCAGCTTTGCACAGAGAAGCTGCGCGGCACACAAGCACCGCATCTGCACCAAAGGGTGCACTGAAATCATTAGCAAGGGATTTAAGCCGCTCAACCTTTTCGCCAATAGAGCCAAGCCCTTCAAAGAAAGTCACATCGCGTAATTTTTCTGCATGGTCTTCCAACGGCGTTTTCAAATCTTGGTTGTATAAAAACCAGCCATCAGACAGCCGCGCTGTCAGCACCCGCTCATAACCAACCCGCATGGCTGCACCGCCATCGGGGGCCTCCATATTGGCGGCAATGATAAATTTATTGGCAAGGCGTCCGGTTTTGGGGTCGCGCACGGAGAAATATTTTTGATGGCCGCGCATGGAGGCAATCAGCACTTCGTCCGGTAATTGCAAAAACTTTTCGTCAAAACTGCCCATCAAAGGCACTGGCCATTCCGCAAGCCCTGCAACCTCCTTGAGCAAGCCCTCATCTTCCACCAGTTCCAGCCCCTGCACCTGACACAAAGCCTTGGCTTCGCCCAGAATATGCTCCCGGCGCTGCGCCCCATCGAGGATAACTTTACCATGGGCGAGCTTGGCCACATAGTTTTCAAATGAGCGCACTTGTATGGCGTCGCCCGCCATGAAGCGATGGCCATAGGTAATGTCGCCCGATTTCACACCGGCAATTTCAAACGCCACCACCTCGCCATCAAAGCAGCACAGGATAGAATGCAGCGGGCGCACCCAACGCAAATCCCCCGCCCCCCAGCGCATAGCTTTGGGCCACGGAAATTTGTGAATGGTCTCGGTAACAATCTCGGCAATGATTTCGCTGGTCGCCCGGCCTTTAATCTCGCGCCGGGCCACATAAAACGATCCCTTGGGCCCTTCTTCAATCACCGCTTCGTCCACCGAGGACAGCCCCGCCGATTTCAAAAAGCCGGCAATCGCCTTTTCCGGCGCGCCAACTTTAGGCCCTTTGCGCTCTTCCACGCGGTCCTCTTGCGCGGCAGTCAATCCGGTGATGACCAGCGACAGGCGGCGCGGGGTGGCAAAGGCTTTGGAGCCGCTTGGGGCATAGCCCGCCTCCAGCAGCCCCCCTTGCACCAGTTTCAACAAATTCGCCGCCGCAGCGTCCTGCATGCGGGCGGGAATTTCTTCGGAGAATATTTCCAGTAAAAGCTCTGACATTGGAGCGTTTTCTAAGCCCCCCCGCCCGCTCTGGCAATCAATATTGCAGTGCGGAAGGCTCTTGGGGGAGAAATTTTAGCCTATAGGCTAAAATCATTCATCCAGCAGGTCATCAATATCGCGCCCTCGCACCTTGCCAAAAAAGCTCGAAATATCGAACCACACATCCCTCATAGTGCCATCGGGCTGCTGAATGGTGATAATATCGACCATGCCGGAGCCACATTGGGACAGACTCTGGCCTATTTTGCGCGATCCGGGCCAGGTTTTCTCGATATAATCATTTTCCATCTCTATGCCCTTGGCGGTGTCATTGGCCTCAATCACCACCAGATCATCGCAGCCGGCAAGATTGGCCGGGTCTTGGGGATAGGTCTCATAGCGCCCGTCGGGACCGGGAATATTGGATTTTCCGGTCTGAATCGGGGTGATACAGCCCGCCGCTAATACACCAATGGCAGAAAAAAGGATGATGAGACGCATGGAGATTCTCCTTGGGAAATAAGAGGCCAGTTTCCCCCGTCTGGCCGAGCGGGTCAATCTTCTAACAGCTTATTTGCTCTGGACACACAAATCACGGCCCTCACTGCGCACCACGCTCATTTTCCGGCGCAAGGATGAGGCCCGATTGGCCACATAAGGGCCCGGCGGATTGGCCCGCCATTTATTGGGGCTAGGCAAAATGGCCGCCAGCAAAGACGCCTCATAGGCAGTTAAATTTGCCGCCGATTTGCCAAACCAATATTGCGCAGCGGCCTCAGCCCCAAAAACCCCCGGCCCCCATTCAGCAATATTGAGATAGACCTCCATCACCCGCCTTTTTGGCCACATAGCCTCTTCGAGCAGGGTAAACCACGCCTCGACCCCTTTGCGCAAGAGCGAGCGACCGGGCCACAAAAACGCATTTTTGGCAGTTTGTTGAGAAATAGTGGACGCCCCGCGCCAGCCCGAGCCGGCCATGGCATCCTCATAGGCGGCTTTAATCTCCCCAAGGTCAAAACCGAAATGCTTGCAGAATTTATTATCTTCTGCCGCAATCACCGCCCGCACAAGATTGGGCGAGATATCATCAAGGCTGGTCCACTGATAGGAAATTTCTGTACCGCCAAGATGGCGCATCCCCATCAGGCTGGTGCCATTGATTGGTGCAAAACGATATAGCCCCACCCACAGGATTGATAGCGCAATGGCCAATAACCCAGCGCGCATGAGATAGCCCGCCACCCGATAAATCCGATGGCGGGGCTTTTTAATCGATTTTCTTTTTTTCTTTTTTTTGACCATTTTATTTTTAAAGACGCTTTACACTTTTTTCAGCAGGGTAAGCACAACAGCAGCAGCTGCCCATGTGATAATCATATGCCCCCAATCAATCAGAAATAGGGTCAGATTATGATCCGGCATCCAGACATAACCATAGCCTGCTATAGCACCACCAAGAACCAGACCGAGCATTCCGGCCATGTAAACAGCACGCCCCATATCCGGCCAATCATTCCACTTCAAAACAAAAGCAATAGCTTTGGCAATAGCGATGGAGATGACAAATCCACCCGCCATCCACCATGGCGAATTGCCCTCATAATCCGCTTCCGTCAGATTATAGCCCTGCATCCACAACTGATCGAATAGAAGGCCATACCAGACAAAGCCAATAAAAAACACAACAATGGCGGCAACCAAAATACCGATAACAGGTAATCCAAAAATACGCATATCCATTCCTCCTCTCTTAAGGAGAAAAACTATAGGCCTGTTTCACGAAGCTTCAAAAAAGCGCGTAAATACAGGCCTACAGATGCAAAGAATGAACTTAACTGCTCTTTTGCTCAGCAATCCATTGATCAACCACCTGCTCTAAAATACCAAGCGGCATGGCACCATTGCTAAGCACGGTTTCATTGAAGTCGCGCAAATCAAAATCCGCCCCCAATTCGGCTTCTGCTTTTGCCCGCATCTTCAAAATCGCCAATTGCCCAACCTTATAAGATGTTGCCTGACCGGGCCAAACCACATAGCGCTCAATCTCACGGGTCACTTCTGCTTCGGTCATGCCGGTATTTTCCATCATATAGGCAATGGCGTCTTCACGGCTCCAGCGCTTGGCATGCATGCCGGTATCAACCACAAGCCGCACAGCCCGGAACATTTCTGCCTGCAAGCGCCCAAGGTCGCCTAAAGGATCGGTATCATACATGCCCATATCATTGGCGGCGAGATATTCTGAATACAGCGCCCAGCCTTCCGTATAGGCGCCGAACAGACCGAGCGTGCGTATGAAAGGCACGCCTTTGATATTTTGCGCCACGGAAATCTGGAAATGATGGCCCGGTGCCCCTTCGTGATACATCAATGTTGGCAGGGTCCATTTTGGATTATCGGCGGTATCTTTCAAATTGATATAAAACCGCCCAGGCCGTGATCCATCCAGCGCTGCTGCGCTATAATAGCCCCCCGGCGCTGAATCTTGTGAAAACTCAGGAATACGGACAATCTCCAACTCCTGCGGTGGCAAAGTTACAAAGAAGTCCGGTGCTTTTGCAAGCAATGCCTTATTCAGCCCGTTCAAATAATCAAGAAGCTCTGCCCGGCCAGCATCATCATTGGAAAAAATCTGATCCGGGCGGGTCATCATGATTTGCACTCGTTCAGCAACACTGCCTTCTTCCAGACCTTCCCCGCGTAAAATTGCATCCATCTCAAGACTGATGCGCGCCACTTCCGACAGACCCAGTTGATGAATTTCATCAGCGCTCATATCAGTGCTGGTGGATGCTTTTAGAGCATTGGCATAAATCGCGTCGCCATTAGGAATGCGCCAAATACCGGCATCATGATTGGTGTTAGGCAATAATTCATTTTCAAATAAATCAATCATCGCTTCATAGCCGGGAATGACTTGCGTTTCGACGGCCTTGGTCGCTTCGGCGATCAATTCTTCCTTGCGCGCCTCTGACAGGCCTTCAATTTTATCAAGCTTTTCCGGCAAGGTCGTCACCAGCGGATTTTCCGCCGCGCCGCCTTCAATAAAACTACGCATCCCTATAAGCGCTTTTTCAATGATAAAATCCGGAGGGATAACGCCATTATCGCGGGCCTCTTCCACCCGCACTTTTTCTTCACGCAATACGCGGCCAAATTCATTAAGGCGCATAATATAGCGTTTGGCGCTTTTCTTGCTGACAATCACATGACTGTCGGTCAAAAAACGCGGCATGTTAACGGTAACGCCAGAGATTTGACTAATGCGATAGTCCGAAAATTCATACGCGCCACCGCGAATTAAATCATCATAAAACCAGGCGGCAATTTGCCATGAGAGAAGCTCCTGGCCTTCCAATCCTTCAGGACCATATTTATCAAGGCCAGTACGGGCTTTGCGCGCTGTCTCAAGAAATTTTTCTTCCTGCGCTTTGGTGTGATCGTCGAGCCTATAAGAGTGGAAATCAATCAGGCTGTTATCAATCGCCCCGATAGAGGTCAAAATCTCCGGCGACCCCATCGCCATCTGCAGGGTGACTTTGTTGATATAATTATTGACCCCGACAGGCTTGCCCCAGAACCAGGCATAACCACCAATGCCAGCGACTACGATCAGGGCAAAAAGCCCCAATACGATCTTTCCTAAAATACGCATTTTTTGAATTTCCCTAAATCGACAAAACGACCCCGCGGCCATGATAGAGCGATAAAGGATAAAAAGCCATAGGGCTTTCTATGGGGGGCTTACCAATCCCGAAAACCCTCACATTTCATAGGAAAACACCGCCTCAAACGGCACGTCAAAGCAATGGGCAATACGAAAAGCCAGTTCCAGAGATGGCGCATATTTCTCCTGCTCAATAGCGATAATGGTCTGGCGGGTGGCCCCGATTTTTTCGCCAAGCTGGGCTTGTGTGAAACCCGCCGCCACCCGCAAATCGCGAATATTATTCCTGATACGACCTTTTTTAACAACCATGCCGGTTTGCCCTAAACAGCTATAGCGTGACGGCGGTAAAACAAAATAATCGCACTATCCCTGACCAGATGGCCCACAAACAAGGACGACATCAAGACAAAAAACATTCCAGCAGACCCTTCAATGCGCAAGTGCCAGTTTTCAATACCCAGTCGATAAGAAGGACTGCTGTCTTGCAATACCAACAGCATGATGACGATGGCGATAAGGCTGGTAACGACGAGAAATCCAATGCGGTCGGCATTTCTTTCAATCGCCAGATCGCGCTCATCCTGCATATAATCCTCATCTTGTTTATTAGGACCCAAAAATATGGCAGCAGCTATGGCCATGATAATTTTTACGATGATAGTGACGATAATCACACTGATAAAAATTAACAGCAGAGAATTACCCTCATAAGCAACAATCGAAAAACCATCGGTCATTTTCATAATGAACCAGCCAAAAACAAGAATTCCTGAGATCAGTGACCCCCAAGTTTGTTTTTCCGTCGGCGTCATTTTAGTCCTCCTTTGGGACCGTTCGTCCCTTGCCAGATGTAAAA
>WFQB01000172.1 GCA_015487305.1 Parvularculaceae bacterium
AGCAGGGACAACGCCATCCTGTAACCCATGGGCTTGATGATTTCGGCCTATGGGGGCGCTGGCTGCGCATTGTGCCGACCAAAGTTACAAAAGGCGATATTCTCATGCGCGGTGCCGAAGGCGCGCCCTTGCTGGTGGTTTCGCGCATCGACAAGGGCCGCGTTGGCATGTTGCTGTCAGACCATGTCTGGCTTTGGGCGCGCAGCTTTGACGGCGGTGGGCCGCATCGGGAATTTCTGCGTCGTCTCGTCCATTGGCTGATGAAAGAACCACAATTGGAAGAAGAAGCACTGATTTTAGACGGCGAGGCAGGCGGCACTGGCGGTACCATCACCATTACCCGCCGCACTATGGAAAAGAACACCCCGCCAGTGCGACTAATTTCTCCTGATGGCACAAGCCGCATGATTACGCTGGAAGAACAGGCAGACGGGTTATGGCAAGCGAGCCTCAATGTCGAGCGCACAGGTTTTTATGAAGCCTATACCCCAGCGCCGCAAAATAGTGACAGAAACGAACAAGCCCCCGAACTTTATGCGGTTGCGGCGATTGGCCTACAGGCCCCACCGGAATTTTCTATTGTCAGCCAAAGCGCCAAAGCCCTCACCCCGTTAATCGACGCAAGCGGCGGGGGAATCTATGCCATTCGCAAGGGCAAGGGGGCTGAAATTCCGGTCTTGCGCAAAACGGACCCTGACTTTGCCATGGCCGCCAAGGCCAATCGTCCCGAAAGCCGCAATGGCTCTGGCGCGTCATGGGCTGGCCTTGCCCGCCGTCAGGCCTCTTCTCTTGATCGCGTCTCTCTTGCACCAATTTGGCCCATCTGGGTTTGGGCCTTGATTTGCTTGGGCTTTTTGACACTTGGCTGGGTTATGGAAGGGCGTCGCCGTTAACAGGCTGTCAACCAAAGGGGCTGTAAAATAGCGGTTTCGGGGAAGCTAAAGTTTAATCGGGATCAAGAGCTACTATGTTCCTACCGCGCAAAAAAAATACTGATGACAATTCGCCCCCAAGCGAAGAAGAAGTATTGTCGCAATCTTTAAACAAGTCCCTGTCGCGGGTTTTGCAAAACCCGCTGAAACAGGAGCCTGTTGAAGATGGCACTGTGCGTGCAGAAATTATCCATGCCCTTGGGGTTTTGGAAACCGCATTTTTTACCATTGATCGGGTCAAGGAATTAACGCTGGAAGCCTGCCATATTGCCTTGAAAGCGTCGAGCAATGACGATCTTGGCAATCGTGCCTTACTGGCTGAACGTTATGATGAAGTGCGCCAATCCATTGATACAGCGATTGAAGAAACCGAAGGTCCGGCCCAGGCTTTGCTAGGCGAAGAAAAATCTGATTTGATTTTAGCCCTGTCCGGACGCAGCAATTATACAATTCCGGCGGCGCGTCTTGATTGCGGCAAAGGGGGATTAAACCTGACCCCGCCCATAACAGGCTTTTCGGAAACCGAAGAGATCAGCGCCATTTTGCGCAATCTCGATAAAGCGCTCGAAAAAATTGACCGCGCATCGCATATGTTGATGAAAGATGCCCAATATTTAACAACAAAAATTTCTTCCCTCGACGAATAATCTTCTCTAGTCTGACAGAACAAAAGCCAGAGGGGGCGTTTTATACTTAAAGGACACCCCATGCGTTTTTTTATTTCCATTATAATTCTCCCCTTTTTGTTATCGTCTTGCGTTGTTGCCGGCGCGATTAATGTTGCTGGCGAAGTGGTTGAAACCGGCGTTGAAGTTACCGGTGCCACGATCGCCACGGGCGCAAAAGTAACGGGGGCCGTCATTGGCGGCACGGTCGACGCGATTATCCCCGGCGACCAATCCGGCAAAGATAAATCCGACAAAGAAGATAAGAAATAAGCGATTGCTGCCAGTGCAAAGCAGTTAACAGCGGCTTAACCCTTTGCCGCCATGGATAGAGCATGGCCAAAGCCCCTGAAATTGACGCTTTAATAGCAGAATTTCTCGCCTTTTTGCGCGACCAGAAGCGCTATAGCCCCCATACATTGCGCAATTATCAGGCGGGCCTTGAGCGCTTTCAAAGTTTTTTACAGGACCATTGCGATGGTCCTCTTAATCTCAAAGCCTTATCGCAATTGGCGACACGGGATTTTCGCGCCTTTCTTGCCTTTCGTAAAAGAGATGAAATAAGCGCGGCCAGCCTACGCCTTGATCTTTCTGCCTTAAAAAGTTTTTTCAAATATCTCGCCAAAAACCACCAATTACCCAATAGCGCCCTTGCTACCATTCGCGCCCCAAAACTTGCCCAGCGACTGCCACGCCCTATCGCCCATGATGATATTGAAGCGCTGATGGATGCGGCGCAAATGAGCAAAGGCAAATATCAATGGCAAAAACAGCGCGATATTGCTCTTTTCACCCTGCTTTATGGGGCGGGCCTGCGCATTAGCGAAGCCTTGGGGTTTCAATGGCAGGAAGATTTTACCGCTGACACCATCTCCATTACCGGCAAGGGCAACAAGCAACGCATTGTCCCGCTATTGCCTGTGGTGCGACAAGCCATTAGCGCCTATCGTCAGGCCCTGTCTGAGGATGCGCGGGCACAGCTTTTTCCGGAGCTTTGGCAGAACGAAAAAACCGCAAATGCAAACCCGCCACTGTTTTTTTCCACCCGTGGCAAGGCACTTACCCCCCGTCAGGCTCAACAAGCCATGGAAAAATATCGCATCAGGCTCGGCCTGCCAGACAGCGCCACGCCTCATGCCTTGCGCCATTCTTTTGCCACACAATTGCTCGCCAGAGGCGGCGATTTGCGCGCAGTGCAGGAATTACTCGGCCACGCCTCTTTGGCAGCAACCCAGCGCTATACCAAAATTGATGCAGAAGCCCTGATGGCCAGTTATAAAAAAGCCCATCCCCGAGCGCGAAGTGCTTGAATTACTCGGGCAGGCGATTGCCATAGCGATCATGGGGCTCCACCAGGCCATGAGGGTCCTGATGGACCATAATATCCGCGCCGGGAAACTCTTTTAGCAAAGCCAGTTCAACCCGATCGGCCACCACATGGGCCTCATCAAGGCGCATTTGCGGGTCCAGTTCTAAATGGAAAAGAATAAATACCCGACTACCGGCCTTACGGGTGCGCAAAGCGTGCAAACCGCGCACATCTTCATCGGCCAGAACGATAGAGCGAATCTGTTCCCGTTTGGACGGCGATAATTCTTCATCCATTAATTGCGGAATGGCTTTGCGCACAATCGAATAAGCCGCATGAAGCAGAAAAATCCCCGCCACCGCTCCGGCAATGGCGTCGGCGCGCAGCCAGCCAAAACGAATAGACAGATAAATCGCTATGATCCCACCAAAGTTCGCGAGTATGTCACCAATATAATGCGCTCGGTCTCCTTCAATAACCAGACTATCGGATTTGCGCATAGCATAGGATTGAAAGGCCACAAGGCCGCTTGATAGAACCAGCGACAGCACCATCGCCCCAAGAGCCAATTCCCCCTGATGCAAGGCTTCCGGTGTGATAAACCGTCTTACACTTTCTACCAGAACAAAAACCGCTGAGGCAGTGATGATGACAACCTGTAAGGCGCTCGCTACCGGCTCTGCTTTGTCATGGCCAAAACGATGGTCCTGATCGGCTGGCGCTGATGCGTAACGTACCGCACCAAAAGCGATCATGCTGCCCAGTAAATCAAGACCCGAATCTGCCAGTGAGCCAAGCACAGTTGCCGAACCGGTCACCAGCCAGGCGATGAATTTGGTCAATATCAGCGTTGAAGCGGTGGCAACGGCGATTAAAGTCGCTGCTTTGGCCCAGCCTTGTGGGCGGGCGGGCGCAACACCAGAGCTATTGGGAGAAGAACCGTGCATAGGATAGAGGAATAGTCGAGCCGCTAAGATGTGTCAAAGAATGCGTTTTCAAGAGTCATTCGCATAGAATTAAGGCCTGACAGATATTTTATTCCCATGACCCCAGCAAAAACCCCGGCTGGGTGCCCAATATTGTCTCATCAATGTCCCCAATCGCCTTTTTGCTCTTATCGTCATAATCGATATGTTCCAAAATATGGCGAATGAGATTGAGCCGACCTCGGCGCTTGTCATTATAGCGCAATATGGTCCATGGCGCCGCTTTGGTATGGGTTGCCTGTAATGTTTTATTGCGGGCACGGGTATAGTCGTCCCATTTGCTAAGCGCCGCATGATCTATGGGCGATAATTTCCAATGCTTCAGCGGATTATGGCGGCGGTCATGAAAACGTTTCAACTGCATTTCCTGCCCGATATTGAGCCAAAACTTGAATAGGTGAATGCCCTCTTCCACCAGCATATCTTCAAATCGCGGGGCTTCGCGTAGGAATTGCGCATTTTGCTCAGGCGTGCAAAAGCCCATCACCGGCTCAACCCCACCGCGATTATACCATGAGCGATCAAACAGCACCATCTCACCTGCGGTTGGTAAATGGCAAATATAACGCTGAAAATACCATTGGTTCCGCTCACGATCATTGGGCTTTGGCAAAGCCACAATCCGGGCATAGCGAGGGTTTTGATAGCGCGTTACCGCCTTAATGCTCCCGCCCTTGCCTGCCGCATCCCGGCCCTCAAAAACCAGAATGATTCGCTCGCCGGTTTCTTGCAACCAGGCCTGCATTTTGACCAGTTCAATTTGCAAAAGCTCAAGCTGCTCTTCATAATCATCCCAATCCATTTTATCCTTATAGGGATAATTACTGGATGCCATGGCAGCATCTTTCACCCAATCGGGTAATTTGGGATCATCAAGGTCAAAGACGCGCTCTTCACCGGACACCGAAATCGTCACCGGCTCAAATTTCATATCACCACTCTTCATTCTTATGCCCCTGACCCACCTTGGCAA
>WFQB01000173.1 GCA_015487305.1 Parvularculaceae bacterium
CCTTTATGCGTGGCAAAACCGTTGAGGGCTTTACTGATGAGCGTCTATTGCAACGGCTTGGTATGAGCGCCGATGAAATGGCTGATATGTATCAGATGATGGCGATTGCCAATTATGAGGATCGCTTTGTCATCCCCACCAATCACCGCGAATATGCGGGCGACGGGCCGTTTGATCATGAAATTGCCTTTGAGACCAAAGCCGAATGTGGCTTCAGTTTCGGCAATGGCTGTCATGGCGGTGAAGCACCAAGGGCCAATCTGTTCGGTTCGCAAACCCATGCCAATACTATGAATGGCAATCCGCGCGGAGGACAAACTGCCGGCGATGGCTGGGGTAAGAAAGGAGGTGCGCGATGAGAAGTTTACGTGTTCTTTCCCGATTGCTCGCTTATCCCGGCACGGAATTACAGGTGCAAATGCCAGCCTTGCAGGATGTCTTGCGTGAAGACGGGTTTTTAAAAGAAAAGACCTTAAAACCTTTATTGGCGTTCATGGATGAACTGGCCGCGCTGGAATTATTTGAGGCGCAAGAGGTCTATGTGGACATTTTTGACCGTGGGCGGGCTCATTGCTTACACCTGTTTGAGCATGTCCATGGGGAATCGCGCTTTCGCGGTCAGGCGATGATTGATCTGACCGAGCGCTATGCAGAAAAAGGCCTGCAAATCGGAGTTGGGGAATTGCCGGATTATTTGCCGCTTTTCCTCGAATTCATCTCCATTTGTGAGCCAGAGGAGGGACGCGAAATCTTGGCTCAGGCAGCACCTGTCATTGCCACTATGGCCGAGAAACTGCGCCGCCGTCAAAGCGGCTATGCCAGCGTCATGGATGCGATTGTTGCGCTTTCCGGAGTTAAATTATCCAAGGCAGATATTTTAAAGGCGGCCGATGCTGCTTTGCCTAATATTCAAACCCTGGATGAGTTGGACAAGGAATGGGAGGAGCCGGAAGCCTTTGGCGGCGCTCCCGAATGCGGCACTTGTGCCGAAGGTGCCTTGCCGACAAATCCTGCTGTGAATTCAACACATAATTTAAGGGGGCAGTCATGAGCGAATTTCTCAACACTTTCTTCTTCGGTATTTTTCCCTATATCGCTTTAGCCAGCCTGTTTCTTGGCTCAATATTGCGCTATGATCGCGACCCCTATTCATGGAAGGCGGATTCAAGTCAGCTCATGTCGCGCAAGGGCATGCGCCTTGGCAGTAATCTTTTCCATGTGGGTATCATTTTATTGTTCTTTGGCCATCTGGTCGGTCTGCTTACGCCCCACGCGGTTTATGAGCCCTTTATCACGGCCGGGCAAAAGCAAGTTCTGGCGATGACAGCCGGTGGTATTTTTGGCGCCATGGCTTTTGTCGGCATGGTGATTTTAATCTGGCGCCGCACCACCAATGACCGGGTCCGGGCGACCACCAAATTCATGGATATGTTCATTCTGCTGCTGCTGTTTGTGCAACTCATTCTCGGTCTTCTAACGATCCCCGAATCTGCCAAAAGCACAAATGGCGAATCGATGATAGCTTTGGCTGAATGGGCCCAGCATATTGTGACATTCCGCGGTGGTGCAGCCGATTTTGTTGCCCATGAACCAATGATTTTTAAATTGCATATCATTCTCGGTTTGACGATTTTCCTGATCTTTCCGTTCACGCGGCTGGTGCATATATTCAGTGCGCCAATTAAATATATCCTGCGCCCAGGCTATCAAATCGTCCGTAAGCGCGGTTAGAGAATAGTTCAAAAAATATCATAAAAAGTGCAAATGCTTGATGAAGATCAAGCATTTGCTTTGCGTTTGGGCCTAGGTGTGAAGATGTAATTTTCTAACAGCTCAAACCAGAATTGGGGCAGATCATGGGTAAGAAATCCATTGCTTTATCCTTAGGGCTTTTCATTCTTGGGGCGGGGGCGGCGCAAGCGGCAACCGGTTCTGAAGAGGTAGAGGCTCCCAAAACCAATACCACACTTGCCGAAGCAATTATGGGCGGCAAGGCTAATATCAATTTTCGCTATCGCTATGAGACTGTTGATCAGACGGGCTTTACGGAAGATGCAACGGCCTCAACCGTGCGCATTAAATTGAAATATCAAACCGGCGACTGGAGAGACTTCTTTGGCGTTATCGAGTTTGATAATGTCAGCCAGGTTGGCATTGGTGATTATAATTCTACCGTTAATGGCAAGACCCAATATCCGGTGATTGCCGATCCGCTGATCACAGATATCAATCAGGCCTATATTGCTTATAAAGGCATTGCCGACACAGTTCTGATAGCCGGGCGCACAGCCCTTAATTTCAACAATCAACGTTTTGTTGGTACTGTTGGCTGGCGGCAAAATGATCAGACCTGGGACATGGTTGGCGCGGTTAATCAATCGATCAAAGATTTGAAACTGACCTATGGCTATGTCTGGAACGTCAATCGTATTTTCGGCAATGACCATCCCTTTGGCGACCTTGGCACTTCGACCCATATCGTCAATGCAGAATATGAAGGTTTTGGCTTTGGCAAGCTGACTGGCTATGGCCTGTTCATTGATCTTGATGATGCGCCGGTTTATGGCCTCTCCAGCAACACAATCGGTGCGCGTCTTGAAGGCAAGCAGGATTTTGGCGATAGCGGCGCCAAGTTCATCTATGAGCTTGAATTTGCCAGCCAAAGCGATGCCGGCAATAATCCCAATTCCTATACCGCCAATTATACACTGGTTTCAGCCGGGCTGTCGGCCAATGGCCTGACCGGTAAGATCGGCTATGAAGTTCTGGGCGCTGACAATGGCGTTGCCTTCCAGACCCCTCTGGCGACCCTGCACAAATTTAATGGCTGGGCCGACAAATTCCTTTCAACACCGGGAACCGGCCTCAAAGACACTTATGTGGCCTTTTCCTGGAAGCCTGAAGTTGAGGGCGCTATGAAGGGGATCAAATTTGATACCATCTATCATGATTTCTCAGCCGATAGCGGCGGGGCAGATTATGGTACTGAATGGGATCTGCAGGTGAGCAAGAAAATCAGCAAGAACTATTATGTCGCCCTCAAATATGCTGACTATAATGCTGACAGCTTTGCCACTGATACCAAAAAAATGTGGCTAACCATCGGAGCTAATTTTTAAGGCAAGAAAAGTCTGAAAAAAGAGCCCCTACGCCTAAAAAGAGCCCTCACGCTTAAAACGGCGTTCCTCCGGCCCCAATTCCTCTTTGTTTGGTCCTGTTTCCCCTCACAGGACCCCGCCAAAAGAGGGGTTGGGGCCTTTTAAAATGCCAATTTGTTCTCTTCTCTAAAGGGGAGGGTGTCTTGACTTCTTCAGGGAAGTCTCTACCTATGCCATTCTCCCTGACATGCCGGATATCGACTAAAACTGCCAAGTGCAGAACCCGGCTATATGCTGCCAGTGGGCTAGGGAGAGCCTTGCGGTCAGCTGGTTTTGGCTAAGGCAATAGAGGTTTTAAGAGTGCGATGCAAAATTTGAAGTGTGAAACTTGTGATTTCTGGTCGCCCTATAAGGATAGTTGGAACGGGCGCGTTGAGATTGACCGCATGCAGGCCAGTAAGGGCGAGTGCAGGCGCTACCCGATAACAAGAACAGCGATGGAGGGAGATATGTTCCCGACATCCAAGGCGAAACAATGGTGCGGTGAACATAGCGCCAAAAGAACACGATAGAAATTTACTGCACAAACAAGTCGAGAGAAAAGCGATGGCGAAAAATTCCAAAAAGAAGACCAAGCTTCCGTCAACGGAAAGCAAGAATGCCGAGACGGCTGCACCGGTTAAAAAGCCATCGGTTGGCCCGTGGGAGTTTATCCGTCAGGTACGGGCCGAGGTAAGAAAAGTAACATGGACCTCCAAGAATGAAACCATGATCTCGACCATTATGGTGCTGATCATGGTGGTCGTCATGTCGGCCTTTTTCTTTGTGGTTGATTGGGCAGCGCGGGAGATCGTGCAATTGATCCTTTCTCTCGGCTAGGGTTTAAGGCGCGCCCTTCCCCTTGCGATATTCAAGCTAGCCAGAACTATTTTTTAACATCACGGAATAAATTTTATGTCTCAAACAGCCAAATGGTATATCGTTCACGCTTATTCGAATTTCGAAAAGAAAGTCGCTGATGCGATAACGCAAGCCGCCAAGGATAAGGGGCTTGAGGACATGATCGAGGAGATCATGGTGCCCACAGAAAATGTCACAGAAATCCGCCGTGGTCGTAAGGTTGAAACCGAAAGACGGTTCTTTCCGGGCTATGTGCTGGTGAAAATGGTGCTGACAGACC
>WFQB01000174.1 GCA_015487305.1 Parvularculaceae bacterium
CCGACAGGAAAAGAAAGCCTGTCCACGTTACAACGCGAGCGGATCGCGTGCCCCGACATCAATGGTCTCAACGTGATTGGCCATATTTACCAACCATCCGGCCGTGGGGAGGATGCCCGCACCGGCGCCAAGGCGGCATTATGTGCCCATTTCTCCGTCAGCCTCATCAATACCTTTGGTGAATACGGTTCAGACGGCGTGGGGCTGGGGCCGGAATCACCATTACGTCGTCACATTTCCACCAAGAACCCATATGATATCAATCTATTTTTTCTGAATGCCGACGAAATGCACAATGCCTACCGCCATCTCGGGGCCGATTTTTACAACAGAAAATATAATATTGCCTGTTTTGCATGGGAGCTCAACGAATTCCCCGATGCCTGGCTGCCGGCCATTGATCTCGTTGATGAATTATGGGCACCTTCACGCTTTATCCAAAACTCCATTGCCGCCAAAACAGACAAGCCAATAATCTATATGCCGTTAGTAGTCGAATACGCGATCAACGAACCTCTGCCGAGGTCTTTCTTTGACCTTGCCGCCGATAAAACGATTTTCCTTAGCTTTTTTGATTTCACTTCCTATTTTGAACGTAAAAATCCTTTCGCCGTTGTTGAAGCCTTCCAAAAAGCATGTACAAACACCACATTCTCTCAGCGGTCATTGCTTGTGATCAAACTCAACAATTGGGATCATGATGGGCCTGCCGCTCGCCGCTTCGAAAAAGCTGTGCAAGGCTCCGATAATATTATAGTCATTAAAAAAATATTCAGTGATCACGAGATGAAATCACTTGTCAATGCCTGCGATTGCCTCGTTTCCCTCCACCGCTCCGAGGGCTTTGGGCGCGGTCCGGCCGAGGCTATGGCCCTGGGAAAACCAGTTATCGTTACCGGCTATTCTGGAAACATGGACTACTGCAACGAAGCAAACGCTTTTATCGTCGATTGCCGCCTCATAAAACTCGGCCCCAAGGATTATCCGTACGGACTGGGACAAATTTGGGCCGATCCCGACACCACCCATGCGGCAGAGTGCATGCAAAAAGTCGTATTTCACCCCGATGTGGCCCGAGAAAAGGCTCTGACCGGGAGGCGCTATATCACTAAATTTCACTCATGCAACTCGATTGGCATGCGCTATCGCAGGCGCCTTGAGAGGATCATTGGACAAGCACAAAACACTTGAAGAAAACCACCGCTTATCTATCCATCGGGGATCCTTACCCCACCCTTTCCGCCCATATCGATTGATTTTTGCTGTTCGATAATGGTGTACCCCAAAAGAAAGCAGTACAAGCTGGATGGTTGATAGCTGATTTCAATACTTTCCCTTGTCGTGCTTCCCTCCTTTGACGTTGTTGTCACCAGAGCCTTGTTGAGGTTTTGAGCATGACAAAAACGGATGAGGCTCTTCAACTCCTTTGGGTTTTCGTAGAAACGATCCGACCATTTCACCTCCACCGCCCACATGGCTTTTTGCTCTTTTTCACTGAGTTTGACAATGTCAACTTCGCCATTGTTCCACCGTGCGTAATGAAGCAAGGTTTTGGCCTGAAACCATTGTGAATAGATGGCTGTTTCCACAAGAGAGCCAAAGTTCTCATCTTCCGCCTTTGCGGGGGCAAAAAGAGCGGCCCGGATCGATGGATTGGTGAGATAGATCTTAAAAAAATTTGCCCTCTTGAATCTCTTGGCGTTCCGGTCAACTCGATGGACCTGGCGGATAAAAAACGCGGCTTCAAGGTACTCTAAATATTTTTTGATCGTATTCTTGGCAATTCCAGAGCCTTTTGACAGCTCATTTAAGGAAATTTCATTTGCCTTTCGTTTGCGGTCCGTAAGCACCAAATCGACCAAAAACCTACCGCCCCAAAAAATAATTTCCAAGAATTCAACCAGTTACAAATTTGCCGATTTCCCCGACGCCCAAAACCTGTAGGCACACGAATTTTCTTTTTCTGCTTGATATCAATCTATATACATGCTAAACGGGTAAGCATGTA
>WFQB01000175.1 GCA_015487305.1 Parvularculaceae bacterium
TCAATATCACGCACAATGCCGCTCACCGTAACCATCGGCGTTTCCTGCGTGATAATATTTTGATGAAGCGAAACAGTGCGCAGCGTCGCCGCAGCAAACCCGACCGCAATCACAAAAACCCCCAACAACAGCCCAGAAACAAGCCGTCGCCAGACAGGAACAGCCCCCATCATCCGGTTTTGCCAAAAGCGCTCCACCCCCACACACAGCGCCAAAAAAATCACCACCAGCAAAACCGGCCACAAATCCGGCTCCACCCTAAGCGAAAAATACACCCCGATCCCCACCGCCAGCAAAACCGGCAGCCATAAAACCAACCGCTCTTCATCAAGAGCAAGATTTTTCTGTAAATTCTCTAGCTTGAACCGAACCACCCCCACCCCCGAAGCCAGCGCAATGAAAACCTCAATCCCCCATAGCGGCGGCTCTGGTTTCGTGCTAATCGCCTGACAAGCAATTTAACCACATTTAAGACTGATAACAAAACCCCTTATGACCAAACCAATTATCACCCGCTTTGCCCCGTCCCCCACCGGCTATCTGCATATTGGCGGGGCCCGCACAGCTCTCTTCAACTGGCTCTATGCCCGCAAACATAATGGCAAATTCCTGCTGCGGATCGAAGACACAGACCGCGCCCGCCATAATGAAAACGCCGTAAAAGCCATTATTGATGGCCTTAACTGGTTTGGCCTCGACTGGGATGGCACCCCCGTTTCGCAATATGAAAACGCCCCGCGCCACCGGGAAGTGGCCGAACAATTACTCGCTGCAGGCAAGGCCTATCGCTGCTGGCTGTCAGGCGATGAACTCACCGCCGCCCGCGACGCCGCCAAACAGGCCGGCAAAAGATTTGAAAGCCCATGGCGCAACGCCGACCCCACAAGCCATCCCGACGCCCCTTTTGCTATTCGCCTGAAAGCCCCGCAAATCGGCATCACCAAAGTCGAAGACGTCATTCAAGGCGCAGTGGAATTTTCCGCCGATGCCCTCGACGACATGGTGTTGCTCCGCTCCGATGGCAATCCCACCTATATGCTAGCAGTGGTGGTGGATGATTTTGATATGGGCGTCACCCATGTCATTCGCGGCGATGATCATCTCGTAAACGCCGCGCGCCAACAACAGCTTTACGAGACCCTCGACTGGCCCCTACCCGTTTTCGCCCATATGCCCTTAATCCATGGGCCAGACGGTGCCAAGCTTTCCAAGCGCCATGGCGCTCTTGGCATAGAAACCTATCGCGATATGGGCTATCTGCCGGAGTCTCTGCGCAATTATCTCCTGCGTCTTGGCTGGTCCCATGGGGATGACGAGATTATCTCCACCGAACAGGCAATTGAATGGTTTGACATAAAAGCAATTAACAAGGCCCCCTCGCGCCTCGACCTTGATAAGCTCAACCATCTGAACAGCCATTACATCAACCAGATGAACAGCGATGATTTCCTGCAAGCAGCACAAGGCTTTTTACCCAAGGACCAGCAGCCCTTGCCACCAGAAATATCAGAGCGCCTCCAGCGCGGGACAGAGTTTGTCCAATCGCGCTGCAAGACCTTAAAAGACTTCCCCACCGCCGCAGGCTTCCTGTTGGCCACCCGCCCCTTGGAAATAACCGGCAAAGCTGCCAAACCCCTAAAGCGAGAAGGCGCGCAAGATATGCTCGGTCATGTCATTGAAACGCTAGAGCCAATCAGCGATTGGCAGACAGTGATTCTCGACAAAGCCCTTGCCGACCTCGCCGAGCGCCTCGGCGTTGGCTTTGGTCAGATCGGCCCACCCTGCCGCGCGGCCCTCACCGCCGGCATGCCCTCTCCGGGCCTTGGCGAGCTGCTATACGCCCTTGGGCGAGAAGAAAGCCTTAATCGCCTGAAAGATCAGCTAAATTAGCCGGTTACCCCGCTGATTTAATGCTGTATTCAGCGCCCGTTACGGGGTAGTGTTACAGCACAGTCTCGCCCCATAGTTGTTTTCCCCCATTACTGCTTTTTTTGCCTTTAAAAGCTGGAACTCAGGGCAGCAATGGGTATATTCGCGACATATTCGCTGCGGCGCACAATGATGGAGAATGAGTAATTATGACAAGCAAAATGAAACCCAATGGCAGCGCCAAGATTTCTATTAAAGACAAGACCATAGAGCTACCCGTCTATTCGGGCACTGTCGGGCCGGATGTTGTCGATATTTCCAAATTCTATAAGGAAAGCGACCATTTCACCCTTGATCCGGGTTTCACCTCCACCGCCTCATGCGAATCGCAAATCACCTTCATTGATGGCGATAAAGGCACCCTGCTATATCGCGGCTATCCAATTGATGAGCTGGCGGAAAATTCAAACTTCATCGAAGTCGCCTATCTCTTGCTGCAAGGCGAATTGCCCAATGAAGAAGAATATCAGCAATTCAACCACAACATTACCTATCACACCATGGTCCATGAGCAGTTCAAGACCTTCTTTAACGGTTTTCGACGCGACGCCCATCCCATGGCGATTATGTGCGGCGCGGTTGGTGCTTTGTCGGCCTTTTATCATGACTCAACCGATGTCACCGATCAGCGCCAACGCGTCGTTGCCACCCATCGCATGATTGCCAAAATGCCAACCATTGCCGCCATGGCCCATAAATACACCGTCGGCCAACCCTATATCCATCCCCGCAATGATCTCGATTACACCGAAAACTTCATGCAAATGATGTTTGCGGTTCCAGCAGAAAAATATGAAATCAATCCAGTGTTGGCCAAGGCCCTCGACAAGATTTTCATCCTGCATATGGATCATGAACAAAACGCCTCAACCTCCACCGTGCGTCTGGCCGGTTCATCAGGCGCTAATCCTTTTGCCTGCATCGCTGCGGGCATTGCCTGTCTGTGGGGACCGGCCCATGGGGGCGCTAATGAAGCTGCCTTGCGCATGCTTGAAGAAATTGGCGATGTTTCCAATATTCCCGAATATATCAAACGCGCCAAAGACAAATCCGACCCATTCCGCCTTATGGGCTTTGGCCATCGGGTTTATAAAAATTACGACCCCCGTGCCAAAGTCATGCGCGAGGCCTGTCACGAAGTTCTCGACGCTCTGGATATTCGTCAGGAACCGACCCTGAAGGTTGCTATGGAATTGGAGCGCATCGCTCTCGAAGACGAATATTTCGTTGAAAAACGTCTCTGCCCTAATATTGATTTCTATTCCGGCATCACCTTGCGGGCGCTTGGCTTCCCAACAGAAATGTTCACCGCCCTGTTCGCTCTGGCGCGCACCGTTGGCTGGATTGCCCAATGGAAAGAAATGTATGAGGATCCGGCGCAAAAAATTGGCCGTCCACGGCAGATTTACACCGGTGCCGCCGAGCGCAGATTCATTCCAAGAGCCAAGCGCTAAACCCGCTTGCGAAACACGCTATATTGAAAATCCTGATGCCCCCCTTTGGGGGTCTGATGGTGATGCTCACAGGATTCCACCAATTGGAAGTCAGCGCCCAATTCTTCTGCAAGGCTGGCCGATGAATATCGCTTAACCGCAAGCCCCGAACATTTTTCCGGTCCGGTCAAAGAAAATGTAGCGATGATAGCAATACCGCCTTTTGGCAAAGCGTTGGCAAGTGCTTTTTTGTAAAGCACACGATCTTTCCTTTGCGTTAAAAAATGAAACACAGCGCGATCATGCCAAAGATGATAAGTCCTTTTGGGCTGCCATCTGGTTATATCCTCAACCATCCAGGAAACGACACCCGCTTTGTCTCCCAGCCGCGCCCGCGATTTATCAATCGCCTGCTGCGACAAATCCAAAACCGATAAATCCTGAAAGTCGCGAGCCTGCAATTCATCAACCAATTGCGATGTCCCCGCACCAATATCGATAATCGCTGTATCATGGGTGGCATATTTCAAAATAAGCTCAAGCGATAATGTCGCCCCCTGCTCAAACCATGTCAGTTCATCAACTGGTTTTTGACCATATATGTCGTTCCAATGGGTCTGTTGCGCGGAAGGTTCCATGAAAAGCACCTGTCTTGTGTTTGCCCCCAACGCCTTCCAGATATGCGCGGCTCTTGCGCCATTCAAGGCCCCTACAACATCTCCAATACCGCTTTGGCAGCACGGCTGGCGGCACTCATGCCATCCAGCCCTAATTGCTCGCGATAGAGATGAAATGCCTCGCGCTGCTTTTTGGCCGCTTCGCCATTTTCCAGCAACTCAGCCAATACCGGAACAATATTCTCAATCTTCGCCCGCTCCTGAACAAATTCGGGAATAATCTCGCGGTCCTCAGCAATATTTAAAATATTGATATAGTCCGTAATCATCACTCTCCTTGCCCAAAAAGCCGTGAGCGCATCAACCTTATAGGCAACCACCATGGGCACATCACATAATAAAAGCTCTGTTGCCGCCGTACCGGATGCAGTCAGGGCCGCATCAGCATTATGCAAAGCAGAAAATTTCTCTTTTTGGTCAAGCGCCAAATGCGGAAAAGACCATGCCGCCATTTTCTCGCGCACCAATCCATCAACCGCCGCCGCAATGGGCACAATCACTGTAAGCTTGTCATCCTGCCCACATAAGTCCTCAGCCACTGCCGAAAAAAGCGGCATAAGGCGATTGACCTCGCCTTTACGCGAGCCCGGCAAGAGCGCCAATAGCTTACGGTCCTGCAAATGATAACGGTCACGAAAATCAGAATCCGGTTTTGCCTTGGCAACAGCCTCATAATTCGGGTTACCAACAAAAATCGCCTTCACCCCCTTGCTTTCAAACAAAGGTGGTTCAAATGGCAAAAGTGCCAGCACCAGATCAAAATGATCGCGAACAAAATCTATCCTTTGCGGGCGCGATGCCCAAATTTGCGGCGCTGAATATTTTATAATTTTGGTTTGTGGCGATAGTTTTCTAATGCGAATAGCAGATATGCGACTAAAGGCCCAACCATCCACAAATACCGCAATATCCACTTTTTGATCACGGCAATATTCCGCAATTTCA
>WFQB01000176.1 GCA_015487305.1 Parvularculaceae bacterium
ATCAGCAAGGCCTTAACCGAAACCAGTGTGCCGCTGGTCAATCTTCCCCTTGATAATCTGGTTATCGGCATTGTTGCCGGGGCTGTCCTGTTCTGGCTCGGGTCATGGACCAATGAACGCGGCGGCGAATATGTCCGATCGCGCCAGGAAATGCGCTCTTCGGTGCGCGAACTGGCAGCCAAGGCCTTGCAGATTTTCATCTTCGGCGCGGTATTTTTCGCGATTATGGGCATTCTCGAATTACCACTTACCTCCCTTGCCGTCCTTGGCGGCGCGGTTGGTCTGGGTATCGGCTTTGGTCTGCAAAGCATCGCCTCCAATTTTGTCTCCGGCATTATTCTCCTGCTCGAAGGTCAGGCCACTGTTGGCGATTATGTTGAGCTGGATGGTGGCGAGTCCGGTAAAATCATCAAAATGATGTCACGGGCGACCATTTTGGAGACCTTTGACGGGCGCTGGATTGTTGTACCCAATGAGCATTTCATCACCACCCGCGTCACCAATTTTTCTGATAGCGGTTCGGCCAATCGCTATTCGGTGGATTTCAGCGTTTCCTATGACACGGATATCAATAAAATTCCCGAAATTGTCGGGTCAGCCGTGGCGGCCCATCCGGATGTTCTGACCGAGCCGGAAGAGCCCGATGTGGAGCTTGTCAGCTTTGGCGATAGCGGAGTGAATTTCTGTGTCGAGTTCTGGGTCAACGGGCTTGATGATGGCAAAAATAAATATTCGTCCGATGTTTTGTTCCTGATCTGGAACGCATTGAAAGCGCACAATATCACCATCCCCTATCCGCAGCGCGAGGTGCGCCTGCTGGGGGAGAAAGATTAGCCGATCAAATCCCGCATGGGCTTGATGGCGCTGCTATCTGGGAAAACATCTTGCGACAAAGCGGCATTGCCAAGGCCGAGATGATCCCCAAGCACGCCCTTTAGCATTGAGCGCAAATCGCTGGTGGGATTTAAATCCCGCCCTTCAAATAAGTTATTTTTGGCAAGCCCCGGCCAATCAGTCATCACCTTGCCGCCATTGACGGCACCACCTAAAGCCATGGCCACGCTGCCCGTGCCATGATCCGTCCCGGCATTGCCATTAACCGCCGCCGTACGGCCAAATTCTGTGATCACCACAATCGCGGTATTACTCCATTGAGCAGCAAATTTTTGCGCCAATATACGCAATAGACCATCAAGGCGTCCAAATTGCGTTGCCAATTTGCCTTTAATCCCGCCCTGATTGGCATGAGTATCCCAACGATCTAGCTCGACAACAGCAATGCGTGGGCCACCATCGGCCAGCATCAGGCTGGCAACATTATTGGCCACCGCATCCGTGTCGCGATTATTGCCCGCGTCTTCGCCCATGGCCTGTTTGGTTAGGGCGTCAGTTTCCATGGCCCGTTGTAAAGACATTTCAAAAACCGGATCGCCCGCATAGAGACGGCTCAGACGCTCAATCGTCGCTGGGTCCGTATCCGGCAATAGCGAGGGCCCCCAAGAGGTTACTTCGCCCTCGCCGCGCAAAATCAAAGGGACAGTCTGTCCCACCGCAAGACCACTGCCGCCAGGGATTAGATTAATCGCCCGATTTAGCCAGCCATCGCGTATTAAATCCGGATTACCATTGCCGCCATTATCCAAAACCGCTTGCCCATCAAAATGCGAGCGCGAACGATAGGGTGAAGCAATGGCATGAAACAGCAAGGCCTCCTTGGTTTGATAGGCCTTATGCAGAAAATCAAAAGCGGGATGAAGAGCAAAGAATCCATCAAGGGGTTTTGCCGCATCAGCGCTGATGGCAATGGACCCGCGCAAGCCTTGATAATGGGGGTCTCCCACAGGGATAACACTATGCAGACCATCCATGGCCCCGCGCAGGGAAAGAACGATCAGAAACTTATCTTTCGCCCCTTTTGCAAAAGCCATTCGTGGCATCATGCTTGAGGCCGCAAGGCCCGCTAACATCATTCGGCGATTGAGTAAAAACCTGTTCATAAATCAAACTCCCTCACCGTCTTTGAAATTCCGGAGACATCAACAACAGGATGAGCCCCTGTTTGGGGCTTTCCGCATTGGCAATCGCCGATATTGTCCGTGGGCTGACAAGCGGGCCCATAAGATTTTCGGCAAGCTTGGCAGGTGCTTCCATAGATGGAATTCCAGCAGCCAGACGATTGGCCCAATCAATACGTGCTTTAAGAGCCGCTGGTCCCGCCCAACCCTCAGCGCGATCAGGCCAGCCTTGAGGGGAAGGCGCAGTAAAAGGCGCTTGCCCCATAATTCTTGCCGATTGTAATAAGGCATTATCCGGCAGACGTGGCGGCAGGCCTGTCGCCCGCAAGGCGGAAATGAGCAGTTCTTCCGGGGTTTTTACCTTACGCAGTTCCGGCTTCCATAATTCCGGGGCGTCAATCAGTGCTTCGCTCAATTTTGCCAAATCGCCATGGCTTTGCAAAAACACATCTGCCAATCGCTCCACAAGGCTTGGCGATGGGTCGTCTTGCTCGAAATGCCGTGCCAGCTTGGTGGCAATAAACCGCGCTGTCGATGGATGGCGGGCGAGGTCTCGCAATGCCGCTTCTGCCTGTGCCTGCCCTTTTTGCCCATAGCGTTTTCCAAGCAGGGTTTTGGCCCCCGGCTCATGTATGCGCGGCTCAAAGCGAAATGCCGCCCGCCCTTTTTCAAGGGTCCAACCGGTGAGCATTTTAGCCAGCGCAATTACATCGTTCTGGCTATAGCCGCCATCAACCCCAAGCGTGTGCAGTTCTAAAATTTCGCGGGCATGGTTTTCGTTCAATCCCCGCTTGCGACTGCGCCCGGCCTGACTGTTTGGCCCCACTGAAGTGCGATTATCCAGATAGGCCAGCATGGCCGGATGGCACGTCACCGCCAGCAGCAAATCCTCAAACCTGCCCATAATATGCGGGCGAATGGCTTCGCGCTCATAAGAGCCGACAACCCCCAGCAAAGGCGGCAGAGCCGCCCATGAAACGGTAAAATGATTGGACCAGAACCGCACCAGACGCTCGCGAAATGTGCCACCTTCGGCAATATTCCATTGATAGCGCGCTTCTACCTCGCGATAATATCGCTCGCGGCGGGCGCGGCCATTATCTTTACTGCGGCGTAATTTCATCGAGGCTGTATCAGGCAGATTGGCCCCGGCAAAAGGATCAATAGCATAGGGGCGACATTGGTTTCGCAACCAGAGCTTGGCATCAAAGTCCGCCCTTTCTTGAAGGCGGGCCCCAAGACCGAAGCGATTAAGCGCAATTGATTGTTCAAGGGTAAGGGCCATGACCGGCTTAAATCCTCGTGATGACTATCCGATGCTTATCAAACGATAGAGGCTCTGAAAATCCGTCGCCTCGACGATATTTTACGCCTCGGCGCCCTGTTCGGCGTAAAAATCAGCCAAGAACTTATCGAAGGCGCCCGCCGCAATCGCCGCGCGCATCTGCCCCATCAATTGCTGGTAATAATGCAGATTATGCCAGCTTAGCAGCATCGCCCCGAGGGGCTCTCCGGCGCGAAATAAATGGCTTAAATAAGCTTTGGAATAATCCCGCGAGGCCGGGCAGTCGCTCGTGCTGTCAAGCGGCGTATCATCATCGACAAATCTGGCATTGCGAAGATTGATCGGCCCGTGGCGGGTCCAGGCCTGTCCATGGCGACCAGAGCGGGTTGGCAATACGCAATCAAACATATCAATGCCGCGCGCCACCGCGCCAACAAGGTCAGACGGTTTGCCAACGCCCATCAAATAGCGCGGCTTGTCGGTTGGCATCAGCGGGGTTATTTGTTCCAGCACCGAAAACATGACCTCCTGCCCTTCGCCCACCGCTAATCCGCCTACGGAATAGCCATCAAAGCCCTGTTCGGTGAGACCATTGAGAGACTTACGGCGCAAATCTTCATAGACACTGCCCTGAACGATGCCAAACAGCGCCATGCCCGGATTGGCCTTTTGAGCAAATGCCGCTTTTGAGCGCGCCGCCCAGCGCAGGGACATTTCAAGGGATTTATCAGCGCCCTCATAGTCTATCGGATGGGGCGGGCATTCATCCAATTGCATTTGAATGTCTGACCCTAACAGGCATTGAATTTCTATGGAGCGCTCCGGCGTCAACATATGGCGCGAGCCATCAATATGCGATTGAAAGCTCACCCCCTCTTCGGTCATCTTGCGCAGCTTCGACAGCGACATTACCTGAAAGCCACCGGAATCGGTGAGTATCGGCCCTTGCCAATTCATAAATTTATGCAGACCACCAAGGCGATTGACCCGCTCTGCCGTGGGGCGCAGCATCAGATGATAGGTATTGCCAAGAATGACATCAGCCCCGGTCTCGCGCACATGATCCGGGTGCATGGCTTTGACCGTGCCGGCCGTGCCCACGGGCATAAAGGCAGGGGTGCGTATCGTGCCGCGCGGGGTTTTAATCTCGCCGGTGCGGGCCGCGCCATCGCTGGCCGATAAAGTGAAGGAAAAGCGTTCAGTCATGGCGCTTCAAATAGCAGGCATCGCCATAGGAATAAAACCGATAATTTTCAGCCACCGCATGGGCATAGGCCTGGTGCATTTTGTCAAACCCCGCAAAGGCGCAAACCAGCATGAACAGGGTTGAGCGCGGCAGGTGGAAATTGGTAATCAACCCGTCAACACAAGCAAATTGAAAGCCGGGCGTTATGAAAATATCGGTTTCATCACGAAATGGTTTTAAATCCCCGCCCCGGGCCGCGCTTTCCAGAAGCCGCAAAGAGGTGGTGCCGACGGCTATCACCCGCCCGCCTTGTCTTTTGGCTTTTTCGATGATCGCAACTGTCTCAGTACTCACCTCGCCCCATTCGCTGTGCATTTTATGATCTTTGGTGTCGTCAACACTGACCGGCAAAAAGGTTCCCGCCCCCACATGCAAGGTCACTTCGGCAAAGATGACATCCCTTTCGCGCAAGGCTTGCATCAATGTTGGTGTGAAATGTAATCCCGCTGTGGGCGCGGCGACCGAGCCTGCCTCATTGGCAAAAATGGTTTGATAATCTTCCACATCCTCTGCCAATAGATCCCGTTTGCGGGCAATATAGGGCGGCAATGGTGGCAGGCCCGCTTGTTGCAGCGCCGCTTCAAATTTTTCTCTGGGGCCGGGAAACTCCAGCACCACTTCGCCTTCGGCGCGACTGATCACTTTGGCTTTAAGCGCGCCATCGCCAAAGGACAGCCCATCGCCGACCCGTAATCTTCTAGCCGGGCGAGCAAAGGCCGCCCATTTCTGGGTTGCGTCTTCAGGCGTGCTTAAAGCTTTGTGCAAATTGATATCCACTTGCACCGCGCCGCCGCCGCCAATATCGCGCGGCGGTCTGGTCCCCACCAATGCGGCTGGCAAAACTTTGGTGGTGTTGATAACCAGCACATCCCCGGCGCTTAGCAGATCCGGCAGGTCACGAAAAATCCGGTCGTCAAAACCCTCCCCCACGCATAATAGCCGCGAGGAATCCCGCGGCCGTGCCGGAACAAGCGCAATGCGCTCCTCCGGCAGGTCGAAATCAAAATCATCAACCTGCATGATGGTCTTTAATGGTTAGGATGCCGGACGAAAGGAGACAATTTTTGTAGGATTGCGCGGCGGCTCACCCTGTTCAATTGCGTCCACATGCTCCATGCCTTCGACAACCTTGCCCCAGACCGTATATTGCTTGTCGAGGAAAGAGGCGTCATCAAAACAGATGAAAAACTGGCTGGAAGCAGAATTAGGGTCCTGCGCCCGGGCCATGGAACAAATGCCGCGCTGATGGCTTTCTTCATTAAATTCCGCCGGAATATTACTATCCGCGCCGCCTGTTCCGGTGCCTTTGGGGCAACCGGCCTGCGCCATGAAACCGGGGATTACACGATGAAAGGTCAGCCCGTCATAAAAGCCGCTTTCGGCAAGCTCGGTGATTTGCGCTACATGCTTCGGGGCTTTGTCGGCAAAGGTTTCGATGACGACTTTTCCGGTTTCCAGCTCGAGAATTAATTGATTGGTCAAAGTTCTGTTTCTCCATTGATACGTTTCGGAATGCGAATACCGCAAATATCCTTTACAAAGCCATCCTCACTCACGGCTCCAATAGCGTCCAGATAATCGTCAAAGGTTTCCGTATCTGTACGCATGATTTCTATATTTTCCCTCTCATCTACGGGAACATCGCTCAACATGCGGGCGCGAACGATGGGCGTCGGGCGCTCTGGCGGCTCGCCCCGAGCGATGCGGCGGGCATTTTCCTCGCCATCAATAATCCGCCCCCAAACCGCATAGGTCGCATCCAGCGAGTCGCGATTATCAGCAAACATTAGGAAGAACTGGCTATTGGCGGAATTTGGATCACTGGTGCGGGCCATGGACATCACACCCGGGCAATGGGACCCCCAAAGACCAACAGTGCCATCGGTCAGAAAGGATTTCAAACTTTCCGGCTGCGCGGAAACCGGCACTGCGCCAAGGAAACCAACCCGAGCCGCTTTGCTATCACGGCCAATAATTTTAACCTGCGATTCTATGACCTCAGCATCAATAAAGAACTCGCCCGGCAAATCCGGCAGGCTGGAACCACCAGATCCGGTACCAGTGGGATCGCCCCCTTGGGCCATAAAGCCATCAATCACCCGATGAAAAGCAATACCATCGTAAAAGCCCTGACGGGTTAATGTTTTAATTCGCTCCACGCTTTTGGGGGCCAATTCCGGGTGCAACTCAATCAATATCTCGCCAGAGGGCAAATCCAGCAGCATGGTGTTTTCCGGATCAATACCGCGCCATGCGCTGTCGGGCGCCTCATCAACAACGGGTATACCTGTTTTGGCCATGGCCATTGCAGGCACAAATCCCAGCGATAAAGCCGCACCAACCAATAAAGCTTTGCAGGCCTTGCCCGCAGGCATGGGAGATCGTTTTTCAACTGTCTTTTTTGTGATCGTTATTTTCATATTTGCTACCAAATACTCCTATTGCCCGCCACGCCCGTTATCATTTTCGCTTAGTCTCTCATAGCCAATAAAAATGGCACAAACTAGGTCAATCCTGCTTCCAAGGCCGATGATTACAAAATTTTTGGGAAACTCCCCCTGTTTTACGCAAATTTCGCCAATAAACGTGCGGCCACCGCCGGGGGCACGAAGCCAGCAATATCGCCGCCGAGGCGGGCTATTTCCTTGACCAGACGCGAGGCAATGGCCTGATGGTTAGGAGCGGCCATGAGAAATACGGTTTCAATCTCATCATTTAGATAAGAGTTCATTCCAACCATTTGAAATTCATATTCAAAATCCGATACTGCGCGCAATCCCCGAACAATGATATCGGCGTTTTGCTGTTCGGCGAAATGCATCAACAGGCTCGAAAATGGCTTTACCTCGATGATCTTGCCGGATTTCTCGGCAACGGCCTGAACTTCGCCCATAACAATCTCAACCCGCTCTTCAATGCTGAATAAGGGGCCTTTATCGTCATTACTGGCAACACCAATCACCAAATGGTCAACCAGCTTTACCGCTCGCGCAATAATATCCAAATGGCCATTGGTTATCGGGTCAAAAGTGCCCGGATAGAGCGCGGTTTTTCGGGTCAAGCCTTGTCTCCCTCTGCTTCGCCTTCTTCATCACCGACATCGCTTAAATGCTCAACCGAGACCACCTGCTCGCCAGCGCGGGTGCGTAATATTGTCACCCCTTGGGTATTGCGCCCGGCAATTCTGACCTCTTCTACCGAGGTACGCAATAATTGCCCGCCATTGGTAACGACCATGATCTGATCACTATCTTCAACCGGGAAGGACGCAACCACCGGCCCGTTGCGGGCATTGGTGACAATCGCGATAATGCCTTTGCCGCCACGACCGGAAACCCGATATTCATAGGCTGAAGAGCGCTTGCCATAGCCATTTTCGGTGACCGTTAAAATAAACTGCTCAGCCGCTTGTAATTCAGCTATCCGCTGCGCCGACAGAGCAATATCATTGCCGCCCTCATCTTCGCCTGCCTCCTCAACCTGATCACTCATAGCCCGACGCATGGCCGCCATGTGCTTGAGATAAGAACGCGCTTCATCAGGGGTTACAGACATATGGCGCAATACGGTCATGGAGATAACCTTATCGACCCCCAATTCCTTGTCATTTGAGAGCTTAATCCCACGCACACCCGTAGAAGTGCGACCAGTAAACACCCGAATATCGGAAACCGGGAAGCGAATACAGCGGGCATTGGCCGTGGTCAGCAATATATCCTCATCCTCTCGGCAAATCTCGACCCCGACAATGGCATCGCCTTCATCCAGCTTCATGGCAATTTTACCATTGCGATTGATCTGGGTGAAATCAGACAGCTTATTGCGCCGCACGCCGCCCGAAGCGGTGGCAAACATGACGTTGAGCC
>WFQB01000177.1 GCA_015487305.1 Parvularculaceae bacterium
GATTGCGGAAATTTCCGGCTTTAATTATTCCAACAATAAAGACATGGTGCTGACCTTCTATCAGTCACAAGCCACAACCGAATGAAAATAGACAATCCCATCTCCCAGCCAATGCTGGACCTGCCTTGGCGTAAATTTGCGCTTTATGCCGGGGTGATTGTGTTGGTTCGGGTTATTGCTTTGCCCTTTTTGCAAATCAATATCGGCCCGGATGAAGCACAATATTGGGTATGGTCGCAAAATCTCGATTTTGGCTATTATTCCAAACCGCCTTTCATTGCCTGGCTGATCGCGGCGACCACAATTTTCACCGATGCCCCATGGGCGGTGCGACTATCCTCACCGATCATGCACGGGGCCACGGCAGCGCTTATTTTTGCTACAGCCGGGCGGCTTTATGGAGCGCGCGCGGCCATGTGGAGCGGGCTTTTATGGCTGACCTTACCGGCGGTGACGCTTTCTTCTTCGTTAATCACCACCGACATGCCTTTATTATTTTTCTGGTCGCTTGGGCTTTTTGCCTTTACCCGATTGGCCGAAAGCGATGGCCGGGATTGGCGCTATGGGGCATTGCTGGGGCTTGCCCTCGGATTTGGCTTTCTTAGCAAATATGCGCTCATCTATTTTCCCCTTGGGATGGGCTTTGCCTTTCTTGTCTCACCTTTTGCACGGCGCGCTCTTAAATTAAAACCGCTTGTCATTGCCTTTGCGATTTTCCTGCTGCTCATCTCCCCCAATATCTGGTGGAACATGGCCCATGATTTTCAAACCGTTTCCCACACCGCCGATAATGCCAATCTGGGTGCAGACAAGTTTAATCTTGATGAAATGCTGGATTTTATCTCCGGGCAATTTGGTCTTGCGGGGCCGTTTATTTTTGGCGGCTTTATCTGGGGGCTGGTGACAATAGGCAGGCGTTTGGCGCAAGCGGGCGAAGATCGCGCCAAGGATTTAATGCTTTTATGCTTTGCCCTGCCCGCGCTTATTTTCATTACCATCATGGCCTATATCAGCCGCGCCCATGCCAATTGGGCGGTCTCGGCCTATCCGGCCTTGCTGATATTGGTCAGCGTCTGGATATTGCGCACCCATAAGCTCTGGAGTTTGAAAACGTCCCTGATGCTGCACGGGGGGATTGCGGTTTTGTTCTTAACTCTTGCCAGTAATTTTGCCCTGCTCGATGCCATGGGGCGCTCCAATGACATTAAGCGCGTGCGCGGCTGGGAGAGCCAATCCCAAGAGATTGCCGCATTGACCAAAAACTATCCGGCTCTACTGGTGGATGATCGCGAATTGATGGGCTCGCTGCTTTATTATTTGCGCGATAGCGATAAACCGATCATGGCCTGGGATTTAAATCGCCGAACCGATAATTATTACGAAGCGACATTTGCTTATGACCCGAAGGCCTATCCGATAGTGGCGTTGATTGCCAAATATCCCCGGCAGATCAATCAATATGTGGAGTTTGACACGATCCTGCCTGTGGCCACTTCGTCCATGGATCTCGGCATAAAATGCCCGCGGGTTTTTGAGATTTATGAGATGCGCGATTATCGCGCTCGCGAGCCGCTTCAACTGCCGCCAGCACTGGAAAATGCCGGTCTGCGTGATGATGGCTGTAAACCTTATTAAGGAAATACTTAGCGGTCCGCCCTTTTGCGGTCTATCGCTTTGGCCCGTTGCAGAGCGCGCGCGCCGCGCCTTCGGCGCAGGCCAATAATGCCAAAGGCGCGGGTTAAGGCCCGCTTTACAAAACGGAAACTAAACCCCGCCCAGGCCAGCCCATAGACCAGCCATAAAAAAGGTTTTGGATATTGATCCTTAAAATGGGTTTGAAAATAGATGATGATAGAACGCAGCTTGCGATATTCAATCCGCATGGCATTGGCGCGGCTCGAACTTTTATAATGTAAGATCTCCGCTTCCGGCGTGAATAAAATCACCCCGCCCGCCTGTCCAAGGCGCAAACAAAAATCCACATCTTCCACATGCAGAAAATAGCGCTCATCCATGCCGCCAATGGCGTCAAAGGTCTCACGCGGCATGAGCATGCAGGCCCCGGAAATAACCGGCATTTCCACCGTCTCTTTCGGGCATGGGGTCTGGTGACGATTAAAGCGCTGGAACATGGGATGCTTGGGCGCTATGCGCCAGATTTGCGTCATCTCAATAAAGGCCGAACCGGGGGTCAATGCATTGCGCCTTGAGCCCGCCTGCTCGCTACCATCGGGGTTAATAAGCTTGCCGCCAATCATCCATAGCTCATCTTCCCAATCCTTAGCCGCCGCCAATAATTTGCCAACGCTGCCATTGGGCAGGATCGCATCGGGGTTTAAAATAAAAATATATTTTCCTTCTGCGGCGCGCGCCCCGTGATTACAGCCTGCCGCATAACCAATATTGCCGTGATTGGTGAGGATTTTGAGGCGATGGGCATCTTCGCCCGCGAGGATTTTCAAACGCTCAAGATCTTCTTTGGGATTGCCATTATCAACAATAATGACATCGCATACTTCGCTTTGATGCAAGGCTGACATGACCGAGCGCGCTAATATGGGGCCGGTCCAATAGGAAACAATAATCACGGAAACAGAGCGTATAAACGAGTCCTCATCAAGTGAAGGTGCTTCTTGTTCAGCCATTTCCTTTGCCTGTGTCACCCGAGAAATTCCCACGATACTCCTAAGGAGTATTAAAGCCATTTATCGGTATTCTAGCTAGTTAAATTTTACCTTTGAATGAATTATTTCCGAAGGGGTTTAACAATCCACTTTATTTAAGTGCTGCGCTGATTTGGCAGCGCCAGCAATATACCCCAAACGCCAAAGACAAAGCTAATCAGTCGCCATTGGGTCCATAAACTTGCCTCGACGGCAGAAAAAACCAAAAATATGGCAAAAAGACTGGCAATGGCGGCAAAGAAAAGTCTGTCCGCGCCAGCCAATCGGGAAAATGCTTGCCACATGGCAATGAAAAAACCGCTTACCAACACAATCCCCACCAGCCCATATTCAAACCAGATTTGCAAAAACAGATTATGGGGATGGGTTGGCAGCATATAAGCGTCTGGCGGCGCGCCGGGTAGGGTCATGATTGGCGAGGCTTCTGTCAGGGCCTTGGTGGCATTGACCCCATGACCAAACAGGAAAACTACCGGATCAGAAAATATTTCTCCGGCGGTATATTTCCAGATCACCAGCCGCATCCGCCATGACGCCGGTCCTTGCTCTAGGGCGTTTAAATCTTCCAGAGACGGTAAGACCATGAATAAAAACGGGGTCAGAACCAGCAAAGTCAGCGCGGTGATAAAAGCCATGTTCAACATGGATTTAGGAAAGCGCAGCGCCATCAGCCATACAGCAAGCAGGGCCAGAATTGCTAATAGATTGGCGGCAATGCCAAACCGCACCGCCCCCACCGCCATCAGGGCAAATGTCAAACCCATCAACAGGGCCTTGCCGCGCCAGGATAAAAACCCCGTAACGCCCACGCCTTGCCAAATCATCAGCCAAAGCGCTGGCAAAAAGAAAAGCCCAATGCTTGTCCCGCGCCCGGTGGCCACATCATCGCGGGCCGGATCATTGTCCGGCGGTAATATATCGCGCAACCAACCGCCGGTGATGGATTCAAAACCAATCGCCAACACTGCCAAAAGTGCAAACAGGAAATAGAGTTTACAAAATTGAGGGCGAACAAGGCTTGCCGCGGTTAAAAGAAAAAAGCCGTTCAGTACCATCATAAAAAGACGCGGCCCATCATCCCCAAAGGCTATATCCGGCGCCCAAAGGGTTGAAAGGGTCACATAAAGGGCAAAGCCAAGAGCAAATAGAAGGGCAAAATTTTTCGCCCTGCCAAAAGCTGCCCAAAGGCTTTGGCGCACCTCCGGCAGGAGCAGGCAAAATAGAGCACCGATAGTAAAGACAATGGAAATGGAGCGATGGGACAGCACCAGCACATAGGGCCAGAGCAGCATCATGGTGAACAATAGCGCCCAGACAAGTTTTTGCGCTGCGGGTAGGTCCTTAAATCCTCGTCCCAATATCATCCCATCGCTACTTTCAAATCGGGCGGCAGAGCCTCATTGGCGAAGTTTTTGATCGCATCATCCAACCCGATAACTTCACTTTGCTTGGAGCCAAGACGGCGCACCGAAAGCTGGCGCTGCTCGGCTTCGCGCCCACCAATCACTGCAATAATCGGTACTTTACCATTGGAATGTTCGCGCACTTTGTAATTGATCTTTTCATTGCGCAAATCGGTTTCCACCCGAAGCCCCGCCTTGCGCATTAAATCTGCGGCCTGTTCGGCATAAGCATTGGCATCGGTGGTAATGGTGGCGACCACCACTTGTGTTGGGGC
>WFQB01000178.1 GCA_015487305.1 Parvularculaceae bacterium
AAAGGGGGGCATCGTTTTCGCGGATTTACCCAATTACGCGGGGATGCCTATCAATATAATGACATTTTGCGCGGTAATGAATTGTGCAATGACAGCCTGCCTGCCCTTGACTATACCGCCTGCCTATTGGCCCTGCCCGGCGGTGGCCTAAAAGATTCAACCTCAACTAGTCGCTTTTTGCCAACAGCGGGGATTGAATGGTCCTACCCTCTGGCCAGACGCACCAGTCATGCTCTTTTTGTTATTGAACCGAAAGTGCAATTGGTTGTCAGTCCTGACGACAATTTTTCAGAAGAAGTGCTGAATGAAGATTCGCAGTTTTTCGAATTTGATGCGGCCACTTTATATGACTGGAGCAAGGGCAGTGGCTATGACGTCTGGGAAGATGGCCAACGGATCAATATTGGCATTTCCGGCAATGCCCATTTCGACAATGGGCTCATTTTGAAGGGGCTGATTGGCCAGCAATTTCGCGCTAATGAAACGCAGGCCTTTGTTACCAGCGCCAATCTGACGCCGGGCATTGATCGTACATCTTCTGATATTGTTGGCAATTTTGGCGTACGCTGGTCCAATAATATCAGCCTTGATAGCCGTTTTCGTATTGATTCACGCGATGGAACTTTGCGCAATAATGAAACCAATATTCGTGGGCGCTATGGCCCGGCTTCTGGCTCCTTATCTTATTTGAAAATTCTGGCTGGCGACCAAGCCTCCATTGATTCGCAAACCGATGAATATCTGACCACCAATCTCACCTATAAGCTCACTGATCGCTGGAATATTGGTGGCCGCTGGCAACGGGACCTTGGTCTCAACCAGACAACAACGGAGACTTTCTCCCTCGGCTATAGCGATGAATGCACCATTGTGTCTTTCGAATATCGTAATGACCGCACCCGTAATCAGGGCTTTGATTTTGACCGTTCCTTCACAATCCGCCTCGAATTGCGTGGCTTTAGTGGGTAGGGTCAAAACCGGATCATAGACCTTACAATGCCCCCAACCCTAACACATTGAAAATCGGTAACTTTTCAGATATGCCCTTTTTTTGCCCAACCTCTATTTTAAGGTAAATAACTCCAAAGCATCGCTTGCAGATTATGCTTAATCGGGTATTTTCAACGCTGGCGCTGAGGGGCGCTGATCGGAGCGCTTTTTACGAGCCAAGCGATCTTTTAAGGGCTAACAACTTCAGGTGTTTTTTTACATGACTTTACCCATTGCAATGCCAACCTCCCCCCGCCGATTCCGTTTTGGGGTCCATTTTGGAAAATGGTGCAGAAAATGGGGCCTTGGTGTGCTTTCCCTTGGCATTGGAATTATCGGCTTTAGCGGCACGGCACTGGCACAGGCCGGAACCGTTGGCGAGGCTGTCGCAGCAACCGTAAATGATGAAATGATTTCAACTTTTGATGTGCGCCAAAGAGTGCGCCTGATGGTGTTGATGTCCGGCAATCGCATTCCTGAAAGCGCGTTTCCCCAGCTTCAGGAACAAGCTTTGAAAGACCTCGTCGAAGAAAAGCTCAAACTCCAAGAAGCAGAACGTCTGGAATTTGAAATTGATCCCGCCGATATCGAAGATGAGCTAACGCGCCTAGCCGCCAGTTCAGGACTAACCATGGAAGATCTGGTGGCTGAATTGGAAAAACAGGGTATCGCCATTGAAACTCTGGCCGACAAATTCAAAGCTGACTTGACTTGGCAACGAATAGTATCCGGGCGTTTCGGCCCTCGTGTGCGGGTCACCGATCAGCAAATTGAAACCGTTCATGATCGCTTGCGCGAAGACAGCCGCAAAGAACAATATCTGGTATCAGAAATTTGCCTGCCCGTAGAAGACGAATCTCGCATTCAGGAGATTTATCGCGCTGGATTGCAGATGATTGAACAAATGCGCAAAGGCGTTCCATTTGATGCTGTTGCCCGACAATTCTCCGTTTGCGCAACGGCGGCCAATGGCGGTGATCTTGGCTGGGTTCATTCTGGCGAATTAGCCCCGGAATTAGACCGCGTTTTACAAAACCTTAAACCCGGCGCTGTATCAGTGCCGACGCCTTTTGAAGGCAATCTTTATATTCTCGCCATGCGCGACAAACGCGGGGCCGGCGACAAAAAAGGCGAGCCAAGCTATACAGTCACTTATGCAGGCGCCCCGCTAACCATTGGCGAAGAGGCAGCCCGCAAAGCCTTTAACAAGCTACCGCTGACCAATGCCTGTGAAAGCAATTCACTGGCGATTGATCTCGGTCCCAATATTGGTGTTACTTCCCTACCGGCTTTAAAGGAATCGCAATTTGAAGAACCTTTCCGCGAAGAGCTGGCCAAGTTGGGGCGCGGTGAAGTTTCCAAACCGATTGCCTATGATGGCGCCTATCATGCGGTGCTCATGTGTGAGAAAGATGAGGGACTTGGTCTGCCATCGCGCAAACAAATTGCTGATCGTCTCTATTCAACACAATTGACACTTTTATCACGGCGCTATCTGCGCGATGTGGAGCGCAATTCCTCGGTTGATATTCGTATTGACCTTGCTGAAACCAAAACCGCTCTTGCCGAGTGATTTAAACCTTGTCGGCCCCTGACCCTTTTGATCCCGCCTTTAACCCGCCCCCCTTGGCCATGACCATGGGAGAGCCCGGTGGCATTGGGTCTGAAATTGCCTTTAAGGCCTGGCAGGCCCTAAAAGACAAGCATGAGCCGGGCCGACCTGCTTTTTTCCTAATCGATGACCCGGCGCGCCTTGAAAAACGTGCCCATCTGGGCAATTGGCCAGTGGAAATCACCACTATCAGCAAGGCCGAACAGGCAACAGAGGCCTTCTCTTTCGCCCTGCCCGTGCTGCCCCTTAAAAAAGGCATGACCCGCGACTTATTAGAGATAACACCGGGAAAGGCCCGCAAAAACACGGCCGAGGCGGTGATTGCTTCGGTTGAACAGGGTGTAAAGCTCGCCCTTGATGGTGCTGCTTGCGGGGTTGTGACCAATCCCATTCAAAAATCCGCCCTGATGCAATCAGGATTTGCCCATCCCGGCCATACAGAATTTCTTGGCGAATTGAGCAAGGATGCAGGACTACCCAAAGGCATGGTACGCGGACCGGTAATGATGCTTGCAAGTCCGGCCTTGCGAGTGGTCCCCGTGACCATTCACACCGCCCTGAAAGATGTGCCCGGCACTCTCACCACTGATCTTATCGTCACCCGCGTGACAGCCACGGCCCAAAGCATGATGCGTGATTTTGGCATTAAGGCCCCCCGCATTGCCATGGCGGGTCTCAACCCTCATGCGGGCGAAGCCGGGGGGCTTGGCCGCGAGGAAATTGATATTATCTCGCCGGCAATCAAACGCCTTCGCCAATTGGGCATGAATGTTTTCGGGCCAATTCCGGCTGACAGCATGTTTCACGAAGATGCCCGCTCGCAATATGATGTGGCGATTGCCATGTATCACGATCAAGGCCTCATACCGATAAAAACCCTGTCCTTTTTTGATGCTATCAATATAACTTTAGGGCTGCCTTTCGTGCGAACCTCGCCGGATCATGGGACGGGTCTGGCGATTGCTGATAAGGGCGTTGCCCGTCCTGATAGTCTTATTGCAGCAATTTATCATGCCGATCGCATTTATCGCCACCGACTTGTTTTTGATACGCAAAACGCCTGATGAAAACACCTCTGCCACCCTTGCGCGATGTCATTGCCGCTCATGGCCTTGGGGCCAATAAGGCGCTTGGTCAGCATTTCCTTCTCGATCTCAATATCACCACGAAAATTGCCCGCCTATTGGAGGCTGGTGACGCAGATCAGATTTTTGAAATTGGCCCCGGCCCCGGCGGGCTAACCCGCGCATTGCTGGATAGCAGCGCCAATGTCATCGCGATTGAACGCGATCATCGCTGCATGAGGGTGTTGCAGGAGATTAGCGACCATTATGACGGGCGTTTGCGGGTGATTGAAGCAGATGCGCTTAAATTTGATGAGACAAGTCTTTTGCCGGAAACTGGCAGATGTTTTGTCGCCTCCAACCTGCCCTATAATATTTCTACTGAATTGCTGATTAAATGGCTAAAGGCCGAGCCTTGCTGGTGGTCGCGCATGGTGTTGATGTTTCAACGCGAAGTGGCTGACCGGATCTTGGCTGCGCCGGGCTCCAAGACCTATGGACGGTTGTCAATTATTTCCCAAAGTTTAAGCCGGGTCAGTAA
>WFQB01000179.1 GCA_015487305.1 Parvularculaceae bacterium
GGCAATCGCCTGTTTCACAAAGATGGCGAGCGGGCGGTGGCCAAGGCAGCCGAAGCCTTTGGGGCGATTTATTGTCTCTCGACCCTATCCTCGATTTCCATGGAAGAGATTGGCGCGCTCATCAAAAGCCCGAAATGGTTCCAGCTTTATGTCTGGAAAGATCGTGCCCTCGTTAAAGAAATGCTGGTGCGGGCAAAAGCGGCAGGATTTTCGACCCTGATATTAACGGCGGATTTGCCCATCCACGGCAATCGCGAACGCGACCCACGCAATGGCTTTACCATCCCCCCAAGTCTGGGCCCGCGACAAATATGGCAGGGCATGAAACGCCCGGCCTGGAGCTATGATTACCTCACCGCACCACCAGTGCAATTTGCCAATTTATCAACCAAAAATCCCGCAGCAACTTTAGAACGTTTCGTCCATGAGCAATTATATCAGGCTTTTTCATGGCGAGATGCCGAATGGCTGCTCGGCGAATGGAGCGGCCCGGCAATCCTGAAAGGCGTGGTCCGCGCCGATGATGCCATGCGGGCTTTGCGGGTCGGTTTTTCCGGTCTGATGATTTCCAATCATGGAGGGCGACAATTGGATCATTCTGCGCCGCCAATATCCTTGGTGGAAAATCTGCGGGACAGATTAGGCGATGAAATGACCCTGATTGTCGATGGCGGGGTGCGCCGGGGAACCGATATTTTAAAAGCGCTGGCCCTTGGCGCAGATGGCATTGGCTTTGCCAGACCCTATCTGTATGGCCTCGCCGCCGCAGGCGAGGCGGGGGTCATGCGCGCTTTGGAGATCATGAAAACCGAATTAGAGCGCAACATGGTCCTGCTCGGCACAAAATCCATAAGCGAAATAGACCAAAGTTTTGTGCGCAAGGCTTAAAATTCGCAAGCGTTTGCAGCCTCAAAGAGTTTAGTTTTCAGAAAAGCGCAGCAGCATTCTCTGGCTGCAACTCTTTCAGCCATAAAGGCTTGCGCGCCACAAACCCCGTATCCTTCAATTCCATATCCACAAACATTTGCGATTGGTCATTATAATGGGGCGAGCTTTCATCTTGTATATTGCTGCCATAGGGTTGAATAGTTTTAGACTCTGTAACCCCCGTCTCATCCCATGTAACAAACATGATAAAGCTGTCGCCAAAATTGGCACGCAATTTTCCGTCCCCATCTTCTTCCCATAGCAAAGCGCGCAAAGCATCGGGACCACCGGTTAGAGGCAAATCAATATCACCGCGCCGCAAGCGCAAAATATCTTTCAAAGGCGGGTCAAGGCGGCCAAAATTATCCTGCAAATAATCAGCGCTTTCTTCGAGCATCATTTGTAAATCAGGGGCTTTCTCAATCTGATAACCGGCAAGGCGCAATTTAAGCAGCATCAAGCCTGCAAGCGCATCAGCGCGGCCCTCACCATCCTGCGACCAGTCCCATTGCCGCAAGAGCAAAACAGCCTCTTCCAGATCACCATCGGCAGGCAGGCTTTGCGTTTTTTGCATCCACTCGCCCATAGGAGAAGTTTTTTCATAGCCGGTATCATAAGTGATCGCCCGTAAGGTTTGCGCACTGGTTTTTTCTTCTGCGGCAAACAAAGCCAAAGATCGCACAATACGATTGGTGGTAAAACCCTCAATGCCGATCACTTGGCTATAATCCTCCGGGTCAAGATTATCGCCATCGGCTGTTGCCATAAACGGCGAATTATTGGCATTGGCAAGATAGCCTGATGGCGGATTTAAAATCTGTGGGATTTGCGAAGACGGCACAAAATCCTGCCACAGGGCGTCAGGGTCATCCCCGGGCAAAATATTCCACCAGTCATAGGCTGGGTCGCGCACGGGCAAAGCAGCATTATAAAGGAAGGCAATATTGCCCGCGCGATCCCCATAGATGAAATTGGTTGACGGAATAGCCTGCATCGCCATCACTTCGCGCCATTCTTCCCATGTCTTCGCCTGAATTATATCGTGATATTGCTGCACCTGGTTGACATTCACCATGCCGGGATAGCGAAGAGCAAAGGCACCATTATCATTGATAATCACCGGCCCATGAACAGAGCGATAAAACTTTTGCGGTACGGGCAGGATAAACGGCCCCCATTTCACTCGCAGCCATTCCCGGCGCGTTTCAAGCTCCAGCCATTGATCGCCGAATTTATAGTGTTTTTTATTGTCACTTAAGGTGAGGGCGTAAACATCCACGAGGTCCGGGCGGTTGACCGTATTGGTCCAGCCGAGCCAGTCATTATGCCCCATCAGGGGGAAGGGTGCGCCGGGAAAATTTGCCCCATAAAACCGCCAGCCTTCAGCGCTTTCAACGCGAATTTCATACCATGCAAACAGGCCTTCCCATGGCTGATGAGAATTTGAAACAAGGCGGGTCCGGCCATCAGATGAGCGCGAAGGGGCAATCGCAAAAGCATTGGAGCCTTTTTTAAGCGGTAGCGGCGTGCCGGGCAGCTCTCTACCTTCGCGCAAAGTGCCAATCACCCCTTCAAGGCCAAAAAACAAAGGGCCGGAAAGAGCAAAATTTGCGGCAATATCTTCCGCCGTTAAAGGAAATAAATCCTTGCGCAAAACCCGCTTGGGGTGCTCTCTGGCAAAGGCGTTAAGGCCATCTGCATAAGCGCTGATCCAGGCGCGGGTTTCAGGACTTAAATCCTGAGTCGTGGCAGCAGCAATTTCCGGGGCCTGCAAAAGATAAGACAGATAATCAAAGCCCGCCCCATCCTTGCCGTTAACCGCGCCAAGATGGCGACGAATAGCGAGGAAGGGAATTTGGATGGTTTCAAAATCATCTTCCGCATGAGCAATAGCAATCCCATAGGCGACCGCCGGATCACTTTGCCCGACCACAAGAGGAACGCCATAGTCATCGCGGATGATTTCATAATCATCGCGGGTAACAATCTCATAATCCTGCCAATGGTCACGGTTCCAAAGCCCAAGCGACAAAGCAACAAGAACAGCAAAGCCGACCATAAAGACGGCAATCTTTTTGAACATGTAAATGATACCCCTCATTTATCTGTTAATTTGCCCGTCTCCTTCGAGCGACCCCCAACCCTAATGCTCAAATTGTTCGCGCACAATGCGCTCTTCCAGTGAATGATCGGGATCATAGAGCATGGTCACCGTGTGCTTTTTATAAAGATGCGCTTCAACCTTCACCACATCGCGCACCTCAACATTATCGGCAACGGCGGCGACCGGACGATAGTCCGGGTCGAGAATGGTAAAGGTGACATTGGAATCTTCCGGCAGCAGTGCGCCTTTCCAGCGCCGCGGGCGAAATGCACTGATAGGGGTGAGGGCCAGCATTTTCGCACCAATCGGCAAAATCGTTCCATGGGCAGAAAGATTATAGGCGGTAGAGCCAATCGGCGTTGCCAGCAAAACCCCATCACAAATCAGCATATCCATGCGCGTGCGGCCATTCACCGCAATTTGAATCCGCGCCGTCTGGCGGGTCTGACGCAGCAGAGATATTTCGTTAAAGGCAATCGCCTTTTGCGGTTCTCCCTTGCAGGGATAAGCAATCATTTCCAAAGGCGAGATAATGGCGGCTTCGGCAGCAGCAATACGCTCGGGCAGATTATCCAGCGACATTTTATTCATTAAAAAACCAACCGTCCCGCGATCAATGCCATAAATAGGCAGCCCCGTCATTAGATGGTCTTTTAAAGTGTCCAACATCATGCCATCGCCACCCACGGGCACAATCACATCGGCATTTTCAATTTTGTGCTGGCCATAGCGTTTGACGAATTTGGCCATGGTTTCCTGCGCTTGCGGTTTGGCGCTGGCGGTGAAGGCGATTTTCATACCTTGAACTTTCAAAGCATTATGACCGGTTTCCGAAGTTTGATTTTCGGAACCGTTCTCAGCTGGCTTTTGCGATTGCAGCGCCTGACGGGTTTTTCTCCTAAAGAACATGGGGTTAAGTTTAGCCCAACTGTTTGCAATTGCCTATGTGGTTTCTCGGCCATAAATCGGGTATAAAGCGTCAAATCATAGTTAATGGAGGTTGCCATGGCCGATGATGCCAAAATGTCGATGATGAAAGCGCTGCCGGAGGGGGTGGTCAAAGGATTTGATATTCCCGACCCGACCAAAATCCCAAGCCTCAAGGGTAAAATTTCCGATGAGGAATGGGCCATGCGCTGTGATCTGGCGGCGCTTTATCGCCTGACCGCCCTTTATGGCTGGTCCGATCTGGTGTTCACGCATATCTCCTTGCGCCTGCCCGATGATGACGACGCCCCGCGCTTTCTGCTTAACCCTTATGGGGTATTTTTCGACGAGATGACGGCATCAAGCCTGATTATTGTGGATGTTGATGGTAATGTCGTGGGCGAGACACCGTATTTTGCCAATCCCGCAGGATTTACGATTCATTCCGCCGTGCATATGCACCGCCATGACGCCCGCTGTGTGATGCATGTGCATACGCCCTATGGCATTGCGGTCGCCGCACAACGCGAAGGGCTGCGGCGCTATACGCAATTTTCCATGCAAGTTTATGACGATATCGCCTATCACGACTATGAAGGCATCGCACTTGATTTGGATGAGCGCGAGCGGCTGGTCAATGATCTTGGCGAGCACAATCTGATGATATTGCGCAATCACGGCACGCTGACCATGGGCGCCAATTGTGCCATTGCTTTCTTGCGCATGTATTTTCTCGAGCAGGCCTGCAAGACACAGGTGATGGCACAAGCAGCCGGCACCGAGGCACTTATCGAAGGCAGCGAAGAGATGGGCCACCGCGTCCACGAGCAGGGTAGACCCGCCTTCACCCCGGGCCTCGGCGATAATCTAACATGGCCGGGCCTGATGCGACGCCTCAACCGATTAAATTCGGGCTTTGATTATTAAATATCAACCCGACTGATAAAGCCCGATCACTGCGCCTGACGGGTCTTCAATGGCGCAATAGCGGTCATCGCCATAGGATTTGGTCTTTGTGCGGATTTTACCACCGAGGCGCTCGCAGGCCTCGAGACTGGCATCGAGATCTGCGACTGCGATATAAATCAGCCATTGTGAGGGCATTGTTGCATTGCCACCTTTGGCATGACAAATGCCGGCCACAGACGCTGCTTGTTCCGGCGGCGGCACAGGGCGCGTGCCTTTGCCGAGCA
>WFQB01000180.1 GCA_015487305.1 Parvularculaceae bacterium
ATTGAGGCCCATAATCAGGCTTTATTGCAAAAGCTGATTGATGGCTTGCCGGAAAAAGCACTGGCGAGCGAGACAAGGCCGGGCCATCGCGGCAATCATATTTTGGTGAAAACCCCTGACCCGGAAAAGCACCAACAGGCCTTGGCCACAAAAGGCATTAAAGGCGATATTCGCGAAGGGGCTTTGCGCTTTTCTGTTCACCTTTATACCAGCAAGGCTGATATCGCTGCATTGCTGACTGGGCTTGAGACCATAATCGATCTATAATTTCTCATCAGATGGAGGAGAGATTATATGTCCGGTTTTAAACTAACATTCCTTGCTATTTTTGTACTTGCCCTTTCCGCCTGCGCGTCGGTTCTCGCCCCCAAGGTTGAAACCAACGCCATGGCCTTGAAAGCCGGGGAATATCAGCTTGACCCCAATCACGGGGCTTTATTGTTCAAGGTGCAGCATTTCGGATTGTCCGATTTTGTCGGGCGATTTGAGGTGTTTGACGCCAGCCTCGATTTTAATCCGGACAATCCGCAACAGGCCTCTCTTGAGGCAATCATCACCATTGCCAGTCTTGATATTGCCAATGATGATTTCGCCAAAACCCTGATCGGCCCCTCATGGCTCAATGCCGGACAATACCCCCAGGCGCGCTTTGTCTCGCAATCGATCGAAATTACCGGCGATAATACCGGCATTGTCCATGGCCAGCTTAGCTTAAACGGAATCACAAAGCCGGTTGATATGACAGTTAGTTTTAATGGCGGGGCGCAGGTTTTGCTGACCGGAAAATACACTATCGGCTTTACGGCTCGTGCCAGTTTTTCCCGTAGCGCTTTTGGCATTGATAAATTTGCCAGTTTTGTGGGTGATGAAATTATGATTGAATTTTCCGGGGAATTTCAGCGCCAGCGATAAATGAAATTCGTAAAATTAATCTTCTCCTTAACGGGAAGTTAACCACCCTTGCGGCATTAATAAGGGAAGATAAATTCTTTATTAACCCCTTTTCTAAAATCTCTTTCCTGACCCATGCCCTTGTTGAAAATATTTTTATTATCGCTGGCTCTGACCCTTGCTTTGCCATTTTCAGCCCTAGCCGCAGCAAGCGAAACCATTATCGGCCCTTCCGGCCTGCCGGTGCCGCGCTTTGTGGCCCTAAAAGCCGACAGGACCAATGGTCGGGTTGGCCCCTCTTTTGACTATCCGGTGCAATATGAACTGCACCGCAAGGACCTCCCCTTGAAAGTGATTGCCGAGACCCCGGATAATCAATGGCGCAAGGTTGAAGATTCCGAAGGGGTCAAAATGTGGATCCACCGCACCCAATTGGTACAGGCAGAAAATGTCATGGTACAGGCCGATAGGGCCGTCGCCCTGCGTGCCAAGGCCCGCTATAATGCCGGTATTCGCGCTTTGCTGGAGCCGGGGGTTCTGGCTCGCCTTGAGACCTGCGAGCCGGAATGGTGCCGGGTCAAAGCCGGAAATTTCCGTGGCTGGCTGCCCCGCCAAAGCCTTTGGGGCATTGATCCATAGGTCAGGCCCTAACCAAATCTCCAATAATAGCCTGTTTTCTTAGCCTGTTGATGGCGGGCGGGCAAAGCTGTAGGTAAACGGCTTATAGTATCTACCTTTTTCGTTTATTGGAGACTTGTTTTATGCGCTTAATGAGAGTTGTGGCCTTTGGTGCCGCCTTTTTTGCCCTTTCAGCCTGCACCACCATGGCCACAAATGAAGCCGAGAATAATGCCATCTCGAAAGTTGGTGATAAATATATTGTCACCACCCCCATTACCAGTTTTTCCGATTTTATTTTGGTGGAAACCCAGCTTGGCGCGCAGCCGCCACGGGTCGTCGATTTACAAAGAGTGGTTGATGATTTTGCCAATTATGATGCAGTCTTTATAGGCGAGGCCCATGGCCATGTGGCCAATCATTATGTGCAATCAAAAATATTTGCGGCCCTTCATGCAAAATATCCGGACATGACCTTGTCCATGGAACAATTTGAGCGTCCGGCGCAAAAAGTGGTTGATGATTATCTTGCCGGAAAGATTGGCGAAGAAACTCTGATTTTTGACGGCAAGGCATGGCCGCAATATCGCTCTTCTTATCGACCCTTGGTGGAATATGCCAAAGATAATGGCCTGCCGGTTATCGCATCGGAAATTCCCGCCAATATGGTCTCTTGCATAGGTGAGCGCGGGCCGGATTTCCTCGACACATTGTCTGGCGAGCCACGCCAATGGGCTGCCGAAGAATTACATCTCGAAGACGGGGCCTATAAAGACAAGTTTTACAGCTTTATGGACGCCGCCGCAGGCCATGGCATTGATGAAGGTCTCAGCAAAGAAGAAATTGCCCGCAAAAAATCCTATCGCTATGCGGCGCAGGTCTCCCGCGACGACACCATGGCTGAAAGTATTGCCCGACATTTAAAGGCCAATCCTGAGCGCAAGGTCGTGCATGTGAATGGCAGCTTCCATTCTGCAGGCCTTCTTGGCACGCCGGAGCGGCTAGCCATGCATCTACCGGACCTTAAAATTGCCAATCTCCATCCCATTCTGGTTGATGACCCCAAAAACCCGACATTTAACTCCGAAGATGTTGGCGAGGGGCATTATCTGGTCCTGCTCTATCCGGTGCCCAAGCGTTTTGTGCAGATGAAAAATATCAATGCCTTCATTGCCCGCACCAAGGATGAGATTGATAAGGACAAATGCGCTTATTAGAGCATTTCTGCAGCTCGGAAGGCGTATTTACGCCCCTCCCCCTTGCCGTCTTGTATGTTGACGCCATTGCTGCACACCGATAGGTAAACTAAGGCGAAAAGGGACATTTTTCATGAAACAAAAATCAAGCTTCACCAAAGAAGAGCTTATTCAATGCGGGCAAGAGGGCTATGACGGCCCCGGCACGGCACAATTACCCGTGCCACCAATGCTGATGTTTGATCGCATTATCAAAATTACCACCGATGGTGGACAATATGGCAAAGGCCATATCATTGCTGAATTGGATATTGACCCCAAATTATGGTTCTTTTCCTGCCATTTCCCCGGCGATCCGGTGATGCCCGGCTGTCTTGGGCTTGATGCCATGTGGCAATTGGTTGGCTTTTTCCTCACCTGGTCCGGTAATCCCGGCTCGGGCCGCGCCCTTGGGGCCAAGGAGATTAAATTTACCGGACAGGTTCTGCCCGAAGCTAAAATTGTCCGCTATGAGATTGATATGCGCCGGATGATGACCGGACGGTTGATCCTGGGCATTGCTGACGCCAAAATGTTTGTGGATGATAAGCCGATTTATGAAGCCAAGGGATTGCGCGTTGGCCTGTTCTCGCGCGAGGCTCTAGACGCGGGCATGCTATAATCTGCACCGTAAGATTTTTATATTTTAAAGGAGACGCTATATGCGCCGTGTAGTCATATCGGGAATGGGAATCATATCTTCTATTGGCGATTCATTGGACGAAGTTGCCGCCTCTTTGAAGGCTTGCAAATCCGGTCTTACCCATGATGCTGAATATGAATCTCTCGGTTTTAAGGCGCAAGTTGTCGGTCGCCCGAAAATTGACCCCGAAGAGGTGCTGGATAAAAAAACCCGCCGCTTCATGGGTGTTGGCTCTGCGTGGAATTACATTGCCATGCAAGAAGCCCTTGAAACCGCCAAGCTGTCTCCCGATGAAATTTCCGACCCGCGCATTGGTATGATTATGGGCTCTGGTGGTCCCTCCACAAGAGTGGTGGTGGAAGCGGCAGAGTTGACGCAAAAAAACAAATCCCCGCGCCGGATCGGGCCTTTTGCCGTTCCCAAATCCATGAGTTCGTCCCATTCAGCCGTGTTGTCAGTGGCCTTTAAAATTAAGGGCATCAATTACACCATATCCTCGGCCTGCGCGACGTCCATCCATTGCATTGGCGCGGCTTATGAGCAAATTCAGCTTGGCAAGCAGGATATGATTTTTGCCGGGGGCGGGGAGGAATTAAACTGGTCCATGTCAAATCTGTTTGATGCCATGGGCGCCATGTCGACCAAATATAATGATCGGCCACAAAC
>WFQB01000181.1 GCA_015487305.1 Parvularculaceae bacterium
CTAGGGTCAGGCCCCATAAACAGGGTTGAAATGGCGTCAAAGCTGCAAAAATATGCGAGGAAAAGTGCGAAAAATGGGCTTTGTGCCCATTTGAGCGCTTTGACGCGGCAGATTGCAGCAGCTTTATCGTCCTTCGGATATGAATCAATTTGCCTCCCTGCTGCGTTGCGAGCCCTTGAAAACCGGCGAGGTTATCGGCGGGCTCGCGCCTTACAGGAAGGCAAATTGATTCATACCATTTCCATCCTGTTTATGGGGCCTGACCCTAGAGTATTTCCGCTTTTGATTAAATCAAAACCGGAAATGCTCTAAGTTTTTATTTTGTCGCGTTTCCGAAACGGATAACCGGCCTCACCCTGAGGAGCCGCGTAGCGGCGTCTCGAAGGGTCCACTTATCCTGGAAACGCTCTAGGTTTATTCCTGAAAGTGCCGGTTTCGGCAAGCTGCTATATGGGCAGCTTACATCTCAAGGCCGCGAGCCTTGCGCCAGCGTAATTCGATGAGATCGCCAAAGGCTTCTGCAGACAGGCCATAACGGTTCAAAAGTCGCGCCGTGCGCACTTTTTTCTCGCCGGGTTTGGATCCATCCACATGGCGAATTTCAACCCAGCCCTGATAGACGCGAATATTTTGAACTTTTTTCCACTCTTTTTGAATACCGGTCAGACCTGCATGCTGTTCAAAGCCTTTATCATCCACCCGCAAATAATTCCATTTGGGTAGAATACCCACAGCTAGAAACATCAATCCAAGGAAGATGAATGGCAAACCCACATAAGGCTGCACAGGCTGTCCTTGTATCATCGCCAGCGCCATCAGCGCACTTTGTGTGGCTAAAACGATGGCGGCAGCAACCGCAAAAGGAGAGCGCCAAAACTGAGCTTCCAATTTGGCTTCTTTTTGTTTGATGATTTCTTCCGGGTTAGCGATTTTCGTCATGATTTGTAAGCCCTCGATACTATGAACACGCCATTGGAAAATGGCTAAATTTCTCTCGGGGGAAAATATGCCTGAAAGGGGTAAATATTCGCTGAATGCCGCCTAGCAGAAAGGGTTCACCGCTCCAAACTTAAGGGTAGAATCATCACTTTTAAGATTTTATTTACTTATTACCGCTGCTTTTAGCGCTTTATCAGTGACAGGAACCGTTGCTGCATTACCGGGTCTTCATCAAACACGCCGGTAAAACGGGTGGTGATTGTATCCACCCCATGGCGATGGACGCCGCGGGTCGACATGCAGTGATGCTCAGCCTCAATCACAACTGCAACACCTCGGGGGGTTAACACATCATCCAAAGTGGCGGCAATTTGCGCGGTCAGCTTTTCTTGAATTTGCAAACGTTTGGCAAAGGCATCCACCAGCCGCGCCAGCTTGGAAAGTCCGACCACCTTGCCATCGGGTAGATAGGCAATATGAATCTTGCCGATAATTGGCGCCATATGATGCTCACAAGTGCTTTCAAGGCGGATATCGCGCAGCAAAACAATGTCGTCGTAATTCTCAACTTCTTCAAAAGTGCGCGCCAGAATAGCTTCCGGGTCCTGCCCATAGCCGCTAAACCATTCTTCAAAGGCGCGGGCAACCCGCTCAGGGGTATCAAGCAGGCCTTCGCGATTGGGGTCATCGCCGGCCCACGCAATAAGCGTGCGCACGGCTTCTTCAGCTTCGCGGCGGCAAGGGCGTGATGAGATGATTTCTTCATCCTCTTCACTCACACGGCTACATTCATCGTAGGCAATGGCGGTCATGGGCCTGTCCTATCGTTAAAAGCGATTACACATTCGCAACTGCTGGGGGGATAGCCCGCAAGAGCCGCTGGACTTAACTTAGCCTCACTTGTATACAAAAACCACGCACAGTTTGGTGAGGCGTGCCAATATAGCAGTTAAAACAATGAAATCAAACGAAAAAATATTTTTACAAAAGGGCTGTTCCTGTCGCTGTTAAAGCGGTTTAACGCTTGCTTTTAAGAGCCTTAACCTTTTGTTCCTTCCTCGTTTGAAATGTTTTAAGCCATGACCGATCAGCCAAGTCTTTTCCTGCATAATAGTTTCTCCGGCCATAAAGAAAAATTTGTCCCGCAAAACCCAAACCGCGTGACACTTTATGTCTGTGGACCGACGGTTTATTCCTATGCCCATATCGGCAATGCCCGGGCAGCCGTGGCGTTTGATCAGCTTTATCGGGTTTTGCGAGAGCTTTATGGCAAGAATCATGTCCTCTATGCGCGTAATTTTACTGATATTGATGACAAGATAATCGCAGCGGCAAAAGAAAGCGGCGAAGATATTTCTGCCATCACGGATAAATTCACCAAAATTTATCAACAGGATATGGGCGCGCTTGGGGTGTTGGCGCCGGATTTAGAGCCAGCAGCAACAGAGCATATCCAACACATGCAAGATTTAATCTCGCGGTTAATGACCAAAGGCCATGCCTATGCGGGCGAAGGGCATATCTTATTTGATATATCAACTTACGCCGACTACGGACGATTATCGAAAATTTCCCAAGATGAAATGATTGCCGGTGCGCGGGTTGAAATTGCCCCTTACAAAAAAAATGCCGCCGATTTCGTTTTGTGGAAACCCTCAAAAGAAGATGAGCCGGGCTGGGATGCACCAGAAGATTGGGGTATTAAAGGCCGAGGCCGCCCCGGTTGGCATTTGGAATGCTCGGCGATGATTGAGGCCGCATTTGACGGCCCGATTGATATTCACGGCGGCGGGCAGGATTTGCGTTTTCCCCATCATGAAAATGAAATTGCCCAAAGTTGTTGCGCGGGCGATCTGGGCGATGTGCCCTTGGCGCGCTATTGGCTGCATAATGGTTTTTTGACCATGGGTGATGATAAAATGTCAAAATCCCTTGGCAATATTGTGTTGCCGCATGATTTGTTGAACGACTGGGATGGCGAGGTTATTCGCTGGGCTTTGCTCTCGGCGCAATATCGCCAGCCCTTGGTGTGGACGCAAAGCCTGTTGCAGCAATCGAAAAAACAGTTGGATCGGTTCTATCGGGTATTGCAGGATTTGGCGGATGTGACGGCGGCGAATATGCCAATACCGTCCTCAGTCCTTGCGCCTTTATGTGATGATCTAAACAGTCCCGAAGCTATGGCGGCCATGCATGCTTTGCGCGATGGGGTCGCCAAAGCCACGGACCGGGCCGCAGCCAAGGGTGAGTTATTAGCGGCGGGCGCGATTTTGGGGGTTTTGCAACAAGACCCGGAACAATGGTTTCGCGGCAAGGCGGCTGGCGGGCTTAGCGATAGCGAAATTGAAGCCTTGCTGGCCGAGCGTATCGCGGCCAAATCTGCCAAGAATTACGCCCGGGCCGACGAGATTCGTGATATTCTGGCGGCTCAGGGGATTATGATTGAAGACAGCAAAACCGGCACCAAATGGCGGCGCGGCTAGGGTCTGGATTTCTGTCGCCATCAGGTTCATAAGTTTAAGGATGAAGGCGAAAGATAGATTATGACAATCTCAATGTTTGAAGCCAGCGTGCCAAGCCTCATCACCATGATGAACGGGGTTTCTCATTGTCTCGAAAAGGCCGCTATTTTTGCCAAAGAAAAAGGCCTTGATGATAGTGATTTAACCGAGGCGCGCCTTGCCGCAGATATGCTGCCATTAAAATCACAGATTTATATTCTCACCGACCATGCCAAGGGCTGCATGGCGCGGCTGACGGGGGAAGAAAATCCCGTCTATGAAGATAATGAACAAACGATAGAAGAGTTAAAAACACGCCTTGCCAAATGTATGGCGCATATTTCCAGCTTCACCCCGGCGCAAATTGATGGCAGTGAAAACAAGCCAATCAATATTAAAATCGGCCCTTATGATTTAAACTTCAAAGGCCGTGAATATCTGCTCGGCTTTGCCATGCCCAATTTCTATTTTCATGTAACGACAAGCTATAATATTTTGCGCCATAAAGGCGTGCCCCTCGGCAAGGCTGATTTTTTTGGGCAATAGGGTCTTTAAGAGGGGAAAGTGAAATCCCCCGGCGCAGAAACCGTCTGGCCATCAAAGGCGTTGCCCGCATGGGGTCCGTGTTTTTCCACCCAGTGCAAAAACATATGGGCTGACCATTTATTGGGGTTTGGTTCAAGGCGTCCATGGCGATGCTCAATGCCATGATAAAACACCCCATCGCCGGGGGCCATGTCATGGGTATCATAGGCATTACCGCCAAAGTCATCCTCATAGCTGGTTTTTAACTGCTGGTCTTTGGGCAGCTTGTCGCGCTCCATAGACAGCCCCCATTTCTTGCCATCACCAAGCCCAAGGGTGAGGGACAGAGAATGTTCACAAGCGGCGCGGTCTGCGTGAACGCGGCAGACATCCCCTTGCTGATAGGTGCGAAAGAAAGAATAGGTCGGCAATAATGGTTTGCCGACAATCTGCTCGACCCTTGGGGTCAGCCCCCAAAGAAAAGTCATCATGGGCGGCCAGCTATAGCCATAAACCTCATAGGATTGTTTATGGCCAACCCGGGGTTCGGCAAGGGTCTTCGCGCCCACCTGTTTGATCAATTGCTGGAACTGATAGGTCATGGCTGCGGCCACTTCCGGCTGCAATAGGCTCCGCAATAGAACATGCCCCTGTTC
>WFQB01000182.1 GCA_015487305.1 Parvularculaceae bacterium
AAAATTGTTGCCGCTAATTGCCCCTCTTCTCCCAGACTGGCAAAATCGCGCAGCCAAACGAAAGAGTGCATTCTGGCAAAGTCAGCTGTGCTCGGATCAAGGGCCAGCCATTTGCGGGCAATATCGCTGATGTCCCCATGCAATAATAACCCATCGGCCTTGTCGCCAATCCACTCGCCGACCAGCGCCTTTGCCGCTTGGGTATTGGCCTGATAATCATCGGCAAAGGGGGCGATCAACCTGTCTGGCGCCGGGCCATTTAATTGCAAATCATAAAAAAAACCATCCCGCCAAGATGCAAAGCCCGAAAACGGGCCACGCTTTTGGGATTTTTGCACACTCATTTCCCGCCTCCCCTCAAAAAGGAAGGGCGCTTGGCTAAAGCCAAAATGGTCATGAAGAAAGCAGAATACATAAGGGATTCGTCATACGCTGAACCGGCATTTCCTGTCCACTGCTCGCCCTGAATTCTCCCCTGTCCCATCATCAAAAGAAAACCCCCGCTAAAAAGCGGGGGTATAAGTTTTGAGGGTGCAAAGTGTGATATTCGAGGGTCACATGGTAATTTCGAATTATTTAATAGGAGGGCAGAACTTTCACCACTGCGCCATATTCCACCCGGACACGAGAGCCGGGACGTGCGATGGGTTGCTTGTCCGCCTGAACCACGGTGACGAGACCTTCGCCATCGAGGTCAATCGTATAACGATAGCCTTGTTGTTTCTTGACCTGCTTTTCAGCGGCATTGCCAAGCACGCCGCCAAGAACGGCACCGGCAACTGCGCCAACAGCGCGTTCATCCTTACCGCCACCAACTTGCGAGCCAACAACGCCACCGATAACAGCGCCAGACGCGGCACCGATACGGTTATTCTCGCCTTGAATGAGAATAGGCTCGGCATCCATCAGTGTGCCCATTTTAATGCGGGTCGGCGCGCCAACATCGCGCGATGAATAGACATTACCACCCGGAGCCGTTGCACAGCCCACAGCGACAAGGCCAGTAAGCGCCAATACAGCGGCCACGAGAACTTTTTTTACAGTTCTTGATGGGGAATTTAGGGTCATTTGCGTGTTCATGGTCATGCTCCTGATTATCGAACTATTTGGGGCTAAATTAGGGCCAAGACGCGACAAATCTGCCCTAATCCATTCTAATTACTAACGAATTTTGTTCTAATCCGAGAATGTGTCGAATTTGTGAGACTTCCTTTACGCCTTGATAACGTTGTTGCGAGGGAAGGGATTTGTTTTTGCCATATTTTCATTAGCAGGGGTGGGGGATTTGGGCTTGCGCATCTTTTGCCACAGATTACTGGCACTTTTGCGCATTTTGCCTATCCCGGCGGCGGCAAGATAGCCAAGGGAAAGCCCGACTATGATGCCAATGCTCCATTGCTGATCGAAAACAGCAATACCGGTAAAGGCAAAAAGAGCGATACCGCTAAATATCAACAAAAAGCGCCCCGGTCCCTTAAAGGCGGATTTTGCCGCCCGACCCGCTATAGCAGCGGCACGCCCTGCCGCTTTTAGCGGGTTTGACAATATATAGGCGGCGGCCCGAAACAAAAACCGGCCAAAATCCAATAGCATTTGCAAAGCGCGATTGGGACCAATCAACCCGACCAGACCGGTAAAAAGTCCTGCCAGAGCGAGCCCAGCAGCCTTTTTACGCATGGGGGCTTTCATAATATGGGGGTCGTGATTGCGCGAGGATTCCCATTGCTGGGCCTCAAGATTGACCAACTCACCATCGGCCGTGCTGGCTTGTGCGCGACCTGAAAGGGCCAAAATAGCGGCAAATAAAGCCGAGGCCGCCGCTCCCTGAAACAGGCGTTTGCGGGTTTTGCGGGTCATCAAAGCCTCCATTTTCATCCAGACCATTGTTTAGATAGGCACTCGAAAATCCGGGTTCAAGTGGCCAGACAATCAGGCTAAAGGATCTGGCAGGCTATAGACATCCACCCGCCACATAAATTTTCAGGAAACAAAAAAATAAATGACCAAACTCGACCATCGCCCTCTGGGGCAAACCGATATCACCCTTCCTTCCCTTTGTGTGGGGACCATGATGTATGGTTCGCAGACACCAGAGGATATTGCCCATCGACAAATGGATCGGTGTTTTGAGTTCGGTATCAATTTTCTCGATACGGCCGAATTATATTCCATTCCCCCGGACCCCGAAACTCATGGCAATAGCGAGCGCATTGTTGGCAATTGGATAAAGTCGCGGGGGTTGCGCGATAAGGTTTTTCTCGCTTCCAAAATCGCCGGGCGCTCCGGCATGACATGGATGCGCGATGGGCAGGAAACGCGCTTGACGCCAGCACAGATAAGAAAAGCCGTTGAAGGCTCCCTTGCCCGCCTGCAAACTGATTATATCGATCTCTATCAACTGCATTGGCCGGATCGCGCCACGCCAAGCTTTGGTTCCATTCTTTATGGCTATCGTCATTATAAGGATGATTATGTGCCATTGGAGGATACGCTTGGCGCTTTGGATGAGTTAAAACGCGAAGGCAAAATCCGCCATGTGGGGCTTTCCAATGAAACCTCCTGGGGGGTGATGAAATATCTGCAAATTGCCAAGGATAAAAACTGGCCGCGTATGGTCTCTATTCAAAATGCCTATAACCTTCTCAATCGCTATTTTGAAAGCGATTTGGCGGAGATTGCCATGCAAGAGAAGATCGGTCTTCTGGCCTATTCGCCTTTGGGACAGGGTTATCTTTCCGGCAAATATCTTGATGGCAAAGAGCCTGCCGGGTCACGGCTTGCTCTTTATGGTCGCCTTGAGCGCTATCAGACCCCGGCAGCAGAAGCGGCTATTCGGGCTTATGTCTCTTTGGCGCAAGATTTAAAAGTCGACCCTGCCGCCTTGGCTTTGCAATTTGTCACCTCAAGGCCATGGGTTACCTCCAATATTTTTGGGGCCACTTCTGACGCGCAGCTTGATGTGGTGTTTCAGTCTTTGTCGATTAAATGGACCCGTGAGATTGATCGCGCTGTGAATGCTATTCATGCGCAATATCCCAATCCCTGCCCGTGATAAATCAAAGGTCAACTGCAATTTCACTATGGGCAAATTTATGAGCGGCGG
>WFQB01000183.1 GCA_015487305.1 Parvularculaceae bacterium
AAAGGGGCTTTTCGCATTTTGCGCGATAGCGATGTGGAAATGGAAGAGGAAGCGGAAGACCTTGTGCGACTGTTTGAAAGCATGTTGCAGAGGCGGCGGCGCGGCGATGTGATACGTCTTAAAATTGATGCTAAAACCTCAAAATCCTTGCGCCGCATGGTGCAGGAAAGCCTGAAGGTTACGGCCATTGATATTTTGCAAGTGGATGGCCTGCTGGGTCTGTCGCAAACTGGAGAGATGATTCCGGCAGATCGGCCAGATTTGCAATTCACGCCGTTTGAGCCGCGTTTCCCGGAGCGCCTGCGCGAGCATGGCGGTGACAGTTTTTCGGCGATTAGCGCCAAAGATATTCTCGTCCACCACCCCTATGAAAGCTTTGATGTGGTGGTGCAATATCTAAAACAAGCCGCCCGCGACCCTGATGTCATCGCCATTAAGCAAACGCTTTATCGAACCTCCAAACAATCGCCGATTGTCGAAGCGCTGATTGAAGCGGCAGAGGCTGGCAAGAATGTTACGGCCTTGGTGGAATTAAAGGCGCGCTTTGACGAAGAGGCGAATATTCGCTGGGCGCGCGCGCTGGAGCGGGCCGGGGTTAATGTCGTCTATGGCTTTGTGGATTATAAAACCCATGCCAAGCTTTCCCTTGTGGTGCGCCAAGAAGGCAGTGAGACCAAATCTTATGTGCATATTGGCACCGGCAATTATCATCCGGTCACGGCGCGCATCTATACGGATTTATCGCTGTTTACCGCGAATAAAGAAATTGCCCGGGACGCTGCCAAAGTGTTTAACTATGTCACCGGCTATGCCGAACCGGAAGGGTTGAAACATTTAAGTGTTGCCCCGCTTGATATGCGTGAGGTTTTATATAAACGCATCGATAAGGAAATTGCTTTTGCCAAAGCGGGCAAACCGGCTTCCATCTGGGCGAAAATGAACTCGCTGGTGGATGGCGGTATGATTGATAAGCTCTATGAGGCCAGTAATGCCGGGGTTCAGATTGATCTTATCATTCGCGGTATTTGTTGCTTACGGCCCGGTATTCCCGGCCTTTCGGAAAATATTCGCGTTAAAAGCATTGTCGGGCGGTTTTTGGAGCATTCCCGGATTGTGTGCTTTGGCAATGGCGCGCCAATGACAGAGGGTAATGCCAAGATTTATCTAAGCTCTGCTGACTGGATGCCGCGCAATCTCAATCGGCGGGTTGAGGTGATGTGCCCGATATTAAACCCTACTGTGCGCTCTCAGGTGCTGGATCAGATTATGGTCGCCAATCTGAATGATGAAGGGCAATCCTGGCATATGCAAGGCGATGGTAGCTTCATTCGCAATCAATGGCATGATCTGGAATCAGAGCCTTTCAATCTGCATAGATTTTTCATGACCAATCCGAGCCTGTCCGGGCGCGGGGAGGCGATTGAATATAATGCGCCGAAATCTTTAAACCGATCAAAAAATCGCGGTAAATCCGGCAAGAAAAAGAAAAGCAAAAACAAGGATTGAGCGCATTTTGTTGAAGCACGGCAATAAATGCCGGGCGTGGCTTTCCCTGTCGAATCGCCGACCAATCATCTTGTTAAGCAATCTCTAATTAGAACCATGTGGGCGGCGTATAGTATGGGCAAGATTCCAGCCAGTGAGGCAGTGATTGATATCGGCTCGAACTCGGTGCGGCTGGTGGTTTTTGGCGGTCCGGCGCGGGCGCCAATTACGATTTTCAATGAAAAAAGGCTGTGCGGTCTGGGGCGGCGCGAGGGCAAGGATGGGCGGCTGACGGATCAGGCTATGGATATGGCCTTTGGGGTTTTGGCGCGGTTTAAATCGGTTTTGAGCGAGATGGGTTCTCCGCCGGTAAAAGTAGTAGCAACGGCGGCCATGCGTGAAGCTTCCAACGGGCCGGACTTTATCAGGCGCATTGAGACACTGGGATTTTCTCCACAGGTTTTAACCGGGACAGAAGAAGCCCGCTATGCGGCGCTCGGGGTTTTGTCGGGGGCGCCGGATATTGTTTTAAACTCTCCTTCGGCGCGCTCGCATTTATGTGGCGATATGGGCGGCGGCAGTCTGGAACTGGTGCGCTATTCTGCGGATTTTGAAAACCCGATTGCCAAAGCTGAAAGCTATCCTTTGGGACCGCTGCGGTTGATTGCCGATTATGGCCTGTCCCTTTCCGACGCGGAAAAGCCGGTCACTAAAATTTTGAAAAATTGTGATTGGTTACTTGCGGAAAAGACCGCTGAATTACACGCCGTGGGTGGGGCATGGCGGGCATTGGCGCGTATTCATCAGGCGGTGCATCGCTATCCCTTGCAGACCCTGCATCATTATGAAATGACTCGCGATGATGTCATTGAGGTTTGTTGTCTGATCGAACAGCAATCAGCAGAAAGCCTTGGGCAAATTCCCGGCATGCAGCGCCGCCGCATAGACACATTGCCCCATGCGGCAATGGTCCTGCGTCTGCTGGTGGAAGTGACCAAAACAAAATCTGTGATTATTTCTTCTTTCGGGGTGCGCGAAGGGGTTCTTTACGACAAGCTTTCCAAGCAGCAAAAAATCGAAGACCCGCTTTATGCCATCGCCGAAGAATATGCCCGCAGGCTAGCGCCGCAGCCAGAGGTTGGGGCGCGTTATTTCAGTTTTTTAAACGGGCTGTTTACCGACGAAAACCCGGCCCAAAGACGTTTGCGCCGTGCGGCCAGCATGATGGTCGATATTGCCGCGCTGGCTCATCCGGATATGAGGATAGAGCAGGGCTATGGCACTGTTTTGCGGGCGCCTCTGGTGGCGCTGACCCATGGGGAGCGGGTGACTTTGGCGGCGGTTATCTATTATCGCTATCGCGCCAAACCGGGGGATCTGCCATCGCGCATGCCTTCTGGTATTATCGGCGAAGAAGAAATTCTTTGGGCCAAACGCTTGGGGCTGGCTTTGCGTTTTGCCGCAGATTTGTCGCCAAAATCCGGAGCGTCTTTGCATGATTGCAAATTTGATGTGCGTGGTGAGAGGCTTGTGTTCATTCTGCCTCATGCCATGAAGACATTATTTTCCCCCATGGTGCAAAAACGCCTTGATCTATTGGCTGAGATTTTTGGCAAGCCACTGGAAATCCGGTTTTACTAAACGCGCCTGCATTTGCTTTTCCTTGCGAATAATTGCCTAAATTGCCGCATCGGTATTTATAGGAGAGACCGCCATGGCCCTGTATAAGGATTTGCGTTATTATGATGGAACTCAGGCGGATTTTATTGCCCGTAAATTATTGGCCTTGCGCGATAGTCTCTATGACCAGATTACCCGCGACCGCCGTCCCAATTCGCTGATTGTTGGCTCTTGGAATATTCGCGAATTTGATAGTGGCAAGGGCGGGGAGCGCCTTGATGAGAGTTATCATTATCTGGCGGAAATTATCGATCGGTTTGATATTTGCGCGGTGCAGGAAATACGCGATGATCTGGAGCCATTGGAAAATCTTGTGCGGCTGCTAGGCCCTGATTGGGATTATTTTGTTACCGATGTCACCGCCGGGTCCAAAGGCAATCGCGAGCGTCAGGCTTTTTTATATAATCGCAACCGGATGTTTTTTCGCAATCTCATTGGCGAAATTGTGCTGCCGGATAAATCGCTGGTCAA
>WFQB01000184.1 GCA_015487305.1 Parvularculaceae bacterium
AAATGGATGAGGCGAGCCTTGACCGATTAAAGCAGGGTTTGGATTATTTTTCTGCTCTCATAGACGAACTGTCTTTAACCGCTAACAAAGAGAGTGTGGTGAAAGAAGAAAATGCCGGCAAGGCGGAGGAAATATCGGTCAAAATGCTGCTGTCTTTATTGGATAAAATGTTTTCCACTGAAGCCCGCGCGAAAAATATCGATTTGCGTCTTGTTCCATCAGACAAAATATTCCTTGCACCGGCGGTCAGCCTTATTCGCATTGCGTCCAATCTTGTCTCCAATGGGCTTGCTCATTCTGGGGCCAGCAAAATTATTGTCGGGGTGCGGCAAAAACAAGATACGCTTTGCCTGATCATTGCTGATAATGGCAAAGGGCTGGAGGAGAGTGTTGCGGGGGATTATTTTGCCGAAGGGGTAAAGAGCGTGCATTCCAAAGGGTCCGGCATGGGCCTTGCCATTACACGCGAAACGGCCCGGGGCTGTGGTTTTGATTTGCAGGTTAAAACCGAAAAAGGGCGGGGTACTTTATTTTCTATCACGATTCCCAACGCCCCAATCCTAAAAGCGTAAAGCCCCAAAACAAGCCATTTTTGTTGCCAATTTATGGTTTAGTCCGTTGAAAATTATGCTACATTACCGGCTATTAAGAGCGAGGCCGGATGACCAAAGCGCAATCTGTTGGGAGACATGAAGTTGGGAGACATGAAGTTGGGGGACATGGAAGGGCCAGCGTCATTCTGGCCGATGATCATGAAATTGTCCGGGCAGGCTTAAAAACCGCGCTGGAAAAGCCGGGCGTGGTAACGCCGGAAGGCTTGCATATTGTGGCCGAAGCCGAAGATGGCCTTGCCGCTTTGGCGCTTGTTAAACAATACCAGCCGGACCTGCTCATTCTCGATATTACCATGCCCCTTTCCAGTGGCGCGGAAATTTTCACCGATATCAAACGCTGGTCGCCAGACACCAAGGTCGTGATTTTTTCTTCGGTCACCAATGGCACTTTGATTGGTGGGCTGATCTCGTCTGGTGTGGATGGCATGTTTTCCAAAAATGGCCGTAGCGAAGAATTTTTTGAAAAGCTCTCTCTGATTTTGCGCGGCGGGCATTATATCGCGCCGGACTGTCTGGCGCTCGTTAAAGCTGGGGCAGATCTGCCCGCGCTGACCCCGCGAGAGCGCCAGACCATGCAAATGATTTTACGCGGCCTCACCACAAAGGAAATAGCCGATCATCAGGGCATTAGCCCACGCACGGCGGAAAAACATCGCGCTAATCTGATGAACAAGCTCGAGGTCAAATCCGTAGCGGCCCTGATGGCAAAAGCCTTAAAAGAGGGCCTGCTGGACGAGTAGGCTTATTCGTCAAAATGGGTCCGCCAAAATGGGTATTGCTACCCATTTTCCCCCCTCGCGTTAAAGCTCATGATGGGATCGGATAATTACGAGAAGGGAACGATTATGGGCCGCCTAAAACATAAGTCAAAACACACATTACCGCTTTTCATTTTAGGGGTTTTTTTCAAGCTATTGATTTTAAGCACAGTATTCACTGTTACCAGTGTCGGTGATGCTGCGGCGAAACCGTCTGATAAATGTAGCGCGAATGGTCAAAAGCCTTGTCCCGCCTATTATCCCGGTGAGCGTTGTGATGCGTGGTTGAGCGAGCAAGGGGGGATTTGCAGACCTTGCGGGGGTAAAAATCAGAAATCCTGTCCTGTTATCAAGAAGGGCGAGCGGTGTAAGGCCAATCTGTCAAAAAATTCACGGGGGCTTTGCGTGGGCTGCGGGGGCTTGAATGAAAAAGCCTGCCCGGTGATTAAGGGTGGGGAGCGCTGCAATGCTGGTCTGTCGAAAAACTCGCGCGATATTTGCACCCCTTGCGGCGGAGAGAATCAAAAAGCCTGCCCTGTGATTAAAGGGGGCACGATTTGCGAAATTGGTCTTGGCAAATTTGACGGTATTTGCCGACCCTGCGGCAAGGATGGCGAGCGTGCCTGTCCGGCTATCGAGGTGGGGCGGCAATGCGAATTATGGACCACCCAACGCGATGGCATCTGTCAACCGTGCGGCGATGTGGGGGCCAGAGCCTGCCGTATCACCGATAAGGGCAAGGCTTGCAAGCCCGGCCTGAGGCGTGCGCTTGATGGTATATGCGTCTTTGATGAAAAGGAAATGATCCGCATCAATGCCGAAGCGAAACTGGAAGAGCTATCCACTCAGATTATGGCTGCGGCTTTTGGTGTGTCTGATGCCAATCAAAATGACGCACTTGTCGAGAGCCTAACCAATGAAGATGATGCGGCTGAGGAGCATATACCGGAAGATAATAATCTTTGCCCTGGCGATGCTCAGGCATGGTCTATTTCTGTCGAAAGCGACGTATCGTTCATCATTGGTGGCGAGGGTGAAATTGGCATGGCGTGGCGTTGTGCAGATTTTAGCGCTGAACGCAAAGATTCAAAATGGTTCGCCAATAGCGGCTATAATTGGCGCCCTGGTTTTGGTGCCGGTGGCGGGCTGACCTTTGGCTTCTGGCAGGATGATGTGGAGAATCTCCGGGGCAAATCCCATGGTTATGTATTTGACCTTGTGCAATTGATTCAAAACGCCAAAGGCGGTCCGCTGGCGGAACTTCAAAAGGAACTGGATAAGTTAAATGATAAGGAGCCTGAAGCGGATTTCTCCCTGACGGTCGGCTTTTGGTATGCGGATTATCCGGAAGATGACCCGCGGGCTTTGGAAAATGCCGGCTTTGACTGGCGGCCTCGCTTCATTGGCTGGACCATTTCAATCGGTGGTGGCGTTGGCTGGGAATTGGGTGCGGTCTACTCAAAAATCAACACGGTGCAGGTCTGTCGCGCCGAAATGAAATGCGCTGAGGGCATTTGGGAAGGGGGCGGTAAAACGCTGATCGTTTCCGGCCAGACAACGGATGGCCTCTATGCGCGCGAAGAAAATAGCGATGAACGTCTCTATTTTGATCGGGTCCTCGTGGCGGGGCGCAAATATAAATATATTGACGATCAGGATACAGAGGATGATGACGATGATGTCAAACAGCTTATCCGCTTTCGCAAGAATTTCACCCTGCTGAAATATGATGATGGGACGAATAAATATGAGCTGACCCGCGCAGGCGATGTGCCGGAAGCCGAAATGGAGGAAAATACCGAGGCTCTTCGCAACCGTCCGCTACAAAACGATGAATCGACAGCAGAGCAGGGTCGCAATCAATCGACCGGGGGTGGCAATCAGCCCAATATTCTGGGGGTTTGGGTCTATAAGGTCGCTGGAAATAGCTTCAAGGATGAAATTCTCGTGGTAGGAGATGGCTATATCATCACCCGCCGGGTAGGGACGAACTATCTCATCCGTTATAAAAAAAGCGGTGCCGACAGCTATCAAAGCGACGCTGGCAGTGAGTTGCGCTTTGTCAGTGGAACCCGCGCTTTATGGGTCAGCCCCGACAGGAAAACCGTTTTTCAATGGGAAAAACAATAGGCCGGGGGAGAAAATAAGCCGGAAAGAAATAAGGGGCGGGGCTTTCTCCGCCCCTTAGCTTTCCCGTCTGCTTTCAAGACTAGACGGGGGCGGGGGATGTTTCTAAACAAGGCAGACTTTGCAAAGCAAAAAGGGCTGCCCGATGTATCTATCCAAATTCTATCTCCCCCTGATGAAGGAGACCCCCGCCGAGGCGCAGATCGCGTCCCATCGCTTCATGTTGCGGGCAGGAATGGTGCGTCAGGAATCTGCCGGGATTTATTCATGGCTGCCGCTCGGCCATCGGGTTTTGAAGAAAATTGAGCAAATCGTCCGCGAAGAGCAGGACCGCGCCGGGGCGGTGGAAATGCTGATGCCGACTATTCAATCGGCGGACCTCTGGAAAGAGAGCGAGCGCTATGATGCCTATGGCAAGGAGATGCTCCGCATCACCGACCGCCATGGCCGCGAAATGCTATATGGCCCGACCAATGAGGAAATGATTACGGCGATTTTCCGCTCTGGCGTGCGGTCCTATAAAGAGCTGCCGAAAATGCTCTATCATATTCAGTGGAAATTTCGCGACGAGGTGCGGCCCCGTTTTGGGGTGATGCGCGGGCGCGAATTTTTGATGAAGGATACCTATTCCTTTGATCTAACCGCTGATGCGGCGCGCCAATCCTATTATAAAATGTTCATCGCCTATTTGCGCACCTTTGCCCGCATGGGGTTGAGGTCAATTCCCATGAAGGCCGAGACCGGGCCCATTGGTGGCGATCTGTCCCACGAGTTTATCGTGCTGGCCGAAACCGGCGAAAGCGAAGTTTTTTGTCATAGGGATTTGCTCAGGAAGACAATGCCGCCAGCCAATGTTGATTTCGATGGCAATCTGGAAAGCTATGTGAATGAGCATACAAGCCTTTATGCGGCCACCGAGGAAATGCACGACAAGGAAGCGTTTGAAAAAATCCCCGAAGAAGCGCGCGTTTCGGCGCGCGGTATTGAGGTCGGGCATATCTTTTTCTTTGGCACCAAATATTCCAAAGCCATGAAAGCCAATGTGCTGGGGGCAGAGGGCAAAGAGGTTCCCGTGGAAATGGGATCCTATGGCATTGGCGTCTCGCGCCTGACCGGGGCGTTGATTGAGGCCTATCATGATGAGCAGGGCTGCAAATGGCCGGTGCCGGTGGCACCATTTCATGTGGGGCTTTTGAATTTGAAAGTCGGGGATGAAAAGATCGACGCCGCCTGCGCCGGCATTTATCGGCAATTGGAAGCGGCTGGCGTCGAAGTGTTGTATGACGACACCAGAGCAAGACCCGGTGAGAAATTTGCCCGCATGGATCTGATTGGCCTGCCCTGGCAGATTACTATTGGCCCAAGAGGTTTGGGCAATGGTCTCGCCGAAGTGAAAAACCGCCACACAGGCCAGAAACAGGAACTGCCTTTGCAGGAAGCCGTGGGCTTTGTGACACGCCAGGTGAAAGACGCGCTGAAGGTTGTTTGAGGGGGGTAGCTATTTCTACTTGAAAACCATCAACGCTAATTCCTCC
>WFQB01000185.1 GCA_015487305.1 Parvularculaceae bacterium
CCCTTGACCGCATGAACGGTGCCATCAGGTGTCGAAAAATCGACCACAAGGTCCTGAACGGAAAGGAGGGGGTGGGAGGTTTTGTTCATAACTATTTTCTACTCTTTGACGCGCTGTTTCTGCCCCGATACGGAAACCTTATGCTCATTTACTGAACTCATACGAGCCGCACCATGCCCAATAACGCTGGCAAAATAAAGGCCTTGCTCATTTGTCCGGTAAAGCCATATGAATTTCGGCAAAAACCACGCAAAAACAGGATATTACGACAAATGTTCGGTGAAGCATCCTGTTCTACCCCAAAACCGCCAGTGACTGCTCGAAACACTGGCCATCAAGGCAATTTCAAGCCATAATGAAAAGGCTGAGGGGCGGTGCGTTGCGCTTATCGATTATCATCTCTTAAAAGGAGACCTCTCAAATGCCTCAAATTCCTTTAAAAAATATCGCTCTGGGCCTATCTGCCATAGCCGCTTTGGCGCTTTTTGCCGCGCCCCTTTCGGCCAGCGCTGAAGAGCCGGAAAAACCGAAAAAAGAATTTTCTGCTGAAGGCGATCCGCGCCTCGGCGAAGAAGTCACCAATCTTTGCTTCACCCGCTCAATCAGTGGTTTCAAACGCTATGGCAAAGACGCGCTGATTTTACGGCGCAGTGTCAAAGATCGCTATCTCGTGACCTTTAGCGGCATCTGTTCAAATTTGCGCTCGGTTCAGGCGGTAAAACTCGCTTCGCGTTCATCCTGCCTTTCACGCGGTGATGTTATTCTGGTTTCTGATTCAGCCTTTTTCACCGACAATACCGGATTTGGTATTGAGCGCTGCATGATCAAGCGCATTTACCAGTGGAATGAAGATGCGATTGAAGAAGCTGCTGACGAAGAAAGTGATACCGAAAGCAGTGAAGAATAGACGCGGCGCCCAATCTGCTTTTGCCAAAAGGGGCCAAGATTGACCTTTGCCCCCTTTCCCGCCCATTATGGCCCTCGCGGATTAAACCGGGAGGGTCTTTTGTTTTCATTGCCAGTTTCCTTGAGCAAAGCAGTGCGGCTAATAGGCCTTGCCTTCGGCCTCCTTGCTCTTAGTGCTTGCGCGAGCCTGCCATCATTCGGGGTGGGGCCAGACAAAAAGAGCGAGCCCATAAGCTCCGAAATACAAGCACCGATCTATATCGGCCTGCAAACCTCGCTTGGACAAAATTGCTACCGCTTTGATAGTGGCCCCATGCCAATCTATAGCTGCGTTGAAAATCTTCATTTCAACCGCTCTGTTCTCGCCAAGCGCGATGGCTCTTGTGAGATTGTCTTTAACATCGACAAGTCAGGCCGTGTCTATGGGGTTCGGGTCTTGTCTTCTGTGCCCGCCCAAGGCCGGGTTGCCGGCACTTGTCGCAAGGCCCCGCATTTTTGGCGCTTTACCCCGCCCAAGCTGGAAGACAAACAGGCGACCTCCCTGCAAGGGATTTACGCAAAAATTTCTGTCGGCTCCGACAAAGACAAATTCGCCCTGCGTTGGGAATGGAATAAAACCGCCAATGTTAATCTCTTGGTGGATGATGAAAAAATGACCGAGATTACTAAAATGCTGGAGCGATTAAACGCGCAATGAGAAAACTATTATGACCCCGCTTATTCTTCCCTTCCATGGCAAGACCCCGAATATTCACAAAAGCGCCTTTATCGCACCGGGAGCGGTGATCATTGGTGATGTCACCATCGGCGAAAATGCAAGCATCTGGTATGGTTGCGTCTTGCGCGGCGATACCAATGCCATTGTCATTGGCGCCAATTCCAATGTGCAGGACGGCACTATCATTCATGTGGATGAGCCTTCCCTCGGTGGCACGCCGGTTCTCATCGGCGATAATGTTCTCATCGGCCATCGCTGCATGCTGCATGGCTGCACTGTAGAATCACAAGGCTTTGTGGGCATGGGCGCAAGTATTCTTGATGGCGCGGTAATTGAAGGGGGCAGTTTCGTTGCTGCTGGCGCTTTTGTCGGGCCGAAAAAGCGCGTGCCCAAAGGTGAAATGTGGGGCGGGCTACCGGCACGCAAATTGCGCGATCTGAAACCCGGCGAAGACAAAATGGCCCTGATGGGCGCAGCCCATTATGTGAAAGAAGCCCGCCTGCACGAGGACGCCCTGCGCGAATGTAAAAATGCCCTTGGCGACGCCGAGATTCACGACGCCCCTTGTGATTAAAGCTTAAGCTTCACCCCACCAGTTCAGCTTCGGTTTTGGATTTCACTTCATCCAGTGACACACCCGGCGCAAGTTCAGCGACTTTTAGCCTGCCTTCGCCCTCAATCACATCAAACACACCAAAATTGGTGATGACCCGATCGACGACTTGCACGCCGGTCAATGGCAGGGAGCATTTTTTCAGTAATTTTGGTGCGCCTTTTTTGGAGGCATGATCCATCACCACCACCACCCGTTTGACGCCGGCCACAAGGTCCATGGCCCCGCCCATGCCTTTGACCATCTTGCCGGGGATCATCCAATTGGCAAGATCGCCTTCCTCGGACACTTCCATCGCCCCAAGAATAGACAGATCAATATGCCCGCCGCGTATCATGGCGAAACTGTCAGCGGAAGAAAAATAAGAGGTGCGGCGCAATTCAGTAATCGTCTGCTTGCCCGCATTGATCAAATCCGCATCCACCTCATCATCATAGGGAAAGGGCCCCATGCCGAGCATGCCATTTTCCGATTGCAGGGTGACATCAACCCCGTCGGGAATATAATTGGCAACCAGTGTCGGAATACCAATACCAAGATTAACATAAAAACCATCTTGCAGCTCTTGCGCGGCGCGCTCTGCCATTTGATTGCGGGTCCAGCCGTTACCATCACTCATTTAAGCCGTCTCCCTTTCGCGAATAGTGCGTTGTTCGATACGTTTTTCAAAATTACCTTTCACGATGCGCTGCACATAAATGCCCGGCGTGTGAATGCAATCAGGGTCAAGCTCGCCAATTTCCACCAGCTCTTCCACTTCAACCACTGTCACCTTGCCCGCCGTTGCCATCATCGGATTGAAATTGCGTGCGGTTTTGCGAAAAACAAGATTACCTTGAGTGTCGCCCTTCCACGCTTTGACGAGGCTCAAATCAGCCTTCAAACCAGTTTCCAGAATATAGCGCTCGCCATCAAAGATTTTTTCTTCCTTGCCCTCGGCAATCAGCGTGCCAACACCGGTTTTGGTATAAAATCCGGGGATACCCGCACCACCAGCGCGAATACGCTCTGCCAGCGTGCCTTGAGGATTAAATTCCAGTTCTAATTCGCCGGAGAGATATTGCTTTTCAAAAGTTGCGTTCTCGCCCACATAAGACGAGACCATTTTTTTGATCTGCCGGGTTTGCAATAAAAGACCAAGGCCAAAATCATCAATCCCGGCATTATTGGAAATCACCGTCAGATTTTTGGCCCCGCTATCGCGCAAGGCCGTGATTAGGTTTTCCGGAATGCCACAAAGACCAAATCCGCCGGACATGACAGTCATGCCATCAAAGGTAAGACCGTCCAGCGCTTCTTTGGCAGAAGAATAAACTTTGCTCATAATTGTGAGGCCCTTTTTTATAAATCTGCCCCCTGTTTAACCTGTCAGAGCCCCAATCTCCAAGGGTGATTTTTGCCCAATCAACAAAATACCAGCTTCTGCGCCTTTATCCCTAAAACAGGGCCAAACCAGCTATAAAATGGCGGTTGTGTCGCTAAAAATGAGGTCTTTTACTAAGCCGTGAAACAATTCTATACTGGTTTTAAGGTGATGGTTTAAGAAGCGCAGCCTTGAGCAGGAGAATCAGCCCATGTCAGAAAATCCCAATCCCGAAAACCCAATCTCTATCAATCCCGATAATTCGGGTAATGCCAATCTCATCTATATTCTTTATCTGGTGAATATTATAGGCATACCCACTGCTTTGGTCGGTATCATCATGGCCTATATCAGCAAGGACAAAGCGCCGGAATGGCTGATCAGCCATTACAACAATCAGATCAATATTTTCTGGAAAGCCGTGCTCTATTCCATAATATCAGGCGTATTGATGGTTGTTCTCATCGGCTTTTTGACGATGCTGCTAACCTTGGTCTGGTATATCGTCCGCTGCATTAAAGGCATGCAGGCCATTTCACGCGGCGAGCCGATTGCCAATCCGGGAAGCTGGGCGTTTTAGGGGCTATTTTTAAAAACCTTCAATAAAAGTCGGGCTTCCAAGTCCGGCTTTTTTAATGGCGGAAATTTTATCTGGCGGCTCCTTGACCAGCCCCGCCCCTCGCGCCCATATCTTGGGGCATGAAAACAGAAACCGCCCCCCCGCAAATCACCTTTCGCAAAGATTATACAGCCCCGGATTTTCTGGTGCGCCATGTCCGGCTAAGCTTTGCCCTTGATGCCAAGCAGACCATTGTCAGCGCAGAGCTGGAGATTGAGCGCAATAGCCATGCCAAGGATGACGCGCCGTTGATTCTGGATGGGGAAGGGCTGGAGCTATTATCTATCCATCTTGATGGGGAGAAATTATCCGAGCAGGATTACGAGCTTGGCAACAACACACTAACCCTTACGCAAGCCCCCGATAAATTCATCCTTACGACCAGAGTCGCCATAAACCCTGAGGCCAATACCGCGCTGATGGGACTATATATTTCCAACGGCATGTTTTGCACCCAATGCGAGGCCGAAGGCTTTCGCCGCATCACTTATTTCCCGGACCGCCCTGATGTGTTGTCGACCTATGAGGTGCGCATTGAAGCCGATCTCGCCCAATTCCCGGTTCTGCTCGCCAATGGCAATCCCACTGATAGCGGTCTGCTTAAAAATGGTCGCCATTTTGCCGTCTGGTCAGACCCCCATCCCAAGCCCTGCTATTTATTTGCACTGGTGGCCGGTGATCTCGCCCATAAACAAGACCAGTTCACCACCCAATCGGGCCGTGATGTCACCCTTAAAATTTTTGTGCAGTCCCATAATATCGACAAGGTGGACTATGCCCTTGATGCCCTCAAGCGTTCCATGAAATGGGATGAAGAGGTTTTTGGTCGCGAATATGATCTTGATATTTTCATGATTGTCGCCGTTGATCATTTCAATTTCGGCGCCATGGAAAACAAAGGCCTTAATATCTTTAATTCCTCTTGTGTGCTCGCCAGTGAAAAAAGCGCCACCGATCAAGATTTTGAAACCATTGAATCAATCGTTGCTCATGAATATTTTCACAACTGGTCCGGCAATCGCGTCACCTGCCGCGATTGGTTCCAGCTTTGCTTAAAAGAAGGCTTCACGGTTTTTCGCGATCAGGAATTTTCCGCCGATATGCGCAACCGCGCCGTGCAACGCATTAAAGATGTGCGCCAGCTTCGCGCCCGCCAATTCCCCGAAGATGCAGGCCCCTTAGCCCATCCGGTGCGCCCAGACCAGTTTATCACTATTGATAATTTCTACACTGCCACTATTTACGAAAAAGGCGCAGAGCTTGTGCGCATGTTAAAAACCCTGCTGGGGCCAGAGAAATTTCGCGCCGCCACCGATTATTATTTTGAAAAAAATGATGGCCGCGCCGCCACTTTAGATGATTTTCTTGACGCCATGGCCAAAAAGGGCGGGCGCGATTTGTCGCAATTTGCCCGCTGGTATAAAGATGCGGGAACACCCAAGGTCACCGCCATAGAAAAATGGGATAATGGCACTTTAACCTTGACCCTAAACCAAACAACAAAACCAAGCCCGGGGCAGGATGAAAAACCGCCGCGCCATATTCCCTTAAAGACAGCCCTTATTGACCCACAGGGCGCGATTAGCCAAGAGCAGGTTTTGCACCTAACCGAAGCCAATCAAAGCTTCACCTTTAAAGGCCTTGATGCAAAACCGGTTATCTCTCTTAATCGCGATTTTTCTGCCCCCATTCATCTGGCGCAAAACCTGCCTTTAGAAGAGCGCCTACATCTTATTCGCCATGACAATGATGGCTTTAATCGCTGGCAGGCCGCTTGGGGCTTTCAGATGGATTATCTGCGCGCCCTTATGGGCGAACAGGACATGGCAAATAAGGATGAGGCCATTACCCAATATGCCAAAGCCCTTGGGGCGATTTTAACCGATAATGAAATTGATCCGGCCTTTAAGGCACTCATGCTATCGCGGCCAAGTCTTGCCGATATTGCTCGCGCCGCCACCAATATCGACCCGGAAAAAATCGCCAGCGCCAGAGAAAGCCTGAACCTCGCTTTGCTCAAGCCTTTGCGCGAAACATTATTGCAAACCCGCAATGCCCATCAGATTGATAGCGCCTATAGCCCAGCGGCAGAGCAGGCTGGCAAAAGAGCGCTGGCCAATGCCTGTCTTGGCTTGTTGATGGCCGATGAAAGCGATGAAGCGACCAGACTTTGTGTTGAACAGGCCGAAACCGCCAGCAATATGACCGATGAAGCCGCTGCTATTTTGCTACTGGCCTGTTCGCGGCGGGAAGAGCGCCATGAGGTCTTAAAAACTTTTTACAACAAATGGCAAAAGGACACATTGGTCATCAATAAATGGTTTGCATGGCAGGCCATGGGTGGCGAGATAGATGAAATTATAGCCCTCACCGGACATCAGGATTTCGATTTAAAAAACCCCAACAAGGTGCGCTCCCTTATCGGGGTAATGGCCATGGAAAACCTGACCGCCTTTCATGACAGCGATGGTACTGGCTATGGGCTGTTTTTTGACATCATCGAAAAACTCGACAGCCTCAACCCGCAAGTCGCCGCCCGCCTATTAGGCATTGTGGAAAACTGGCCACGTCTTGAACCCTCGCGACAGGCGAAATTGGAGGCATATTTGCGCCAATTGGCTGAACGCAAGGGCCTGTCCGAAAATCTCTATGAAATGGTGACCCGCCTCATCGGCTAAAACCTAAGAAATTCGACCTTTTGTGCAAAACCTGCCGGGCTTGTTAACCCTTTATCAGGTGACAGACCCGCCAGAAATAGCGTATGTTTAACAAAAGGTTAATATCCGGGCATGAGCAATAAAGAAGAGCATAAGGAAAATCGCCTCAGCGAGCGATCAAGCGCAACGGATTTGCGTGCAAGACCGCTATTGAGCAGTGCCAATATTCGCTCAATCCGCAAACTTATGCCCAAAACAGCTAACCACACATCCGCCAAAAGCGGCTTTAACTTATTCGGCCTCAGCCGTCTTATTCCTGGTCAAAGCAATATCACCGCGATTATTTTAGGCGGTTTGCTTTTGGGTTTGGTGATGGCGATTAGTGCCACTAGCGCTATTCGTGGTGAAAGCGAGCGCAAGGCGCAAACAGAGCTTTTATTGCGAGCCTTAGTGACAGCCAGTGCCGATGATTTATCATCCCGCCGTCTCGCCAATCTTGCCACATTGGAAGATATTGATGCCAGCACGGTTAAGCGCACGCTCGCTAGCCATGTGGTTGGTCCACAAACTGTGCTTTATGATTTTTCGCAAAACCGTAGATCCTATATCAGCACTGATCGCGATGGGCTTTACCGACTCCGCCCGCAAGTTTTGGAGGGGTTGAGTACCAATGTCGCCGGCACCGCAATATTATCCGCCGATAGTGTTGGCGCTGCCAAAGGCGGCAATGTGCTGATGGCCTGGCGGCCCATGGATGATGGTCGTCTCGTTGTCGGTCTCGCCCCCGCACGGGATATTTTTGGCCGCGCACCCTTATGGCTTATGGCCCTGCTTGCCAATATTGCCATTCTGGCAACAGCCTTTTCGGTCTTTATGGCCTTTCTCAAGCAAAACCGCACCATTGCCCGCCTGCAAAACCTGTTGAACAATTTTCGCGCCGACCAAAGCATGGCGGGGGCCAACGGGTCTGGCCTGTGGCAATATTCCAATGCTGACAAACGTCTCATCCTGCCGCCTTCGCTTTGCCAATCCCTTGGCCTTGAAACCACCAGCCTGTCTTTGCGCGAAATCACCGGCCTTGTGCATCCGCGCGATGCCCGCCGCGCCATTGCGCTTTGGACCGGCACTGATGAAGCAAGGCGCACCATTCAGGTGCGCTTGCGCGGGCCTGATGCCAAATGGTTATGGACTTTATTCCGCACCACCGATGGCGAGCAAGGCAATGCCCGCGCTGGATTGGCGCTGGTGCTCGGGGATGAAGCGCTGGAAGACAGCCGCGCTGCCAAAGCCGAAGCCCGCTTAAAAGACGCCATTGAATGTATTCCGGAAGCCTTTTTATTATGGGACCGCTTTGGCCGTCTCGTGGCATGGAACCGACGGTTTTGTAATATTTTTCAAATCGCCCCTTCGCAATTAAAAGTCGGTATGAGCGCTGGACAATTATCCGCTTTGAGCCAAGAGCATGGGGAAATGATCAACCAATTTTTCTGCCCGCCCGCCAATGGTCAGGAAGAGACCGATGAAGTTGCCCTGCCCGGGGATCGCTGGGGGCACATTTCTCGCCGCCGCACTGTTGAAGGCGGCTGGGTTTCTATCGCCGCCAATGTCACCGATTTGAAGCGCCGTGCCAAAGCCCAAAAACGCAAAGAGCGCGAATTGGAAATGACCGTGCAGACGCTGGAACTATCCCGCGCCGAATTGCGCGAAGCCCTCCACTCTTATGAACTGGAGAAAAAACGCGCCGAAGATGCCAGCCGCGCCAAATCCGAGTTCCTTGCCAATATGAGCCATGAATTGCGCACACCCTTAAACGCCATTAACGGCTTTTCGGAAATAATGCAGTCGCAGCTTTATGGTCCGCTCGGCCATGATAAATATGATGATTATATTGGTGGCATTTTGCAAAGCGGGCGCCATTTGCTAACCTTGATTGAAGATGTGCTGGATCTATCAAAAATTGAAGCCGGCAAGATGGAGCTTGAAATTGGCGCTATTGATATTGAGCGCCTCCTCAACGAAGGCCTGCGCTTTGTGGAGCCGCAAGCCAATGAGGCTCGCATCACCTTACAGGCTTCTGTATCCAACCTGCCTTCCATTTGGGGTGATGCCCGCGCCACAAAGCAAGTTCTGGTCAATCTTCTCTCCAATGCCGTGAAATTCACCCCCGAAGGTGGCTCGGTTACCGTTACCGCGCAGGCTGATCTTGATGCTGTTA
>WFQB01000186.1 GCA_015487305.1 Parvularculaceae bacterium
GAGATGTGTATAAGAGACAGGTTTATTCTAACCCCGCGCCGTGAAGGCTTATTGGCCCCGATTGGCACGAAAAGTGAAATGATTAAGGGTGTTGGCGCCCTTGGCGGGGCGCTTTTGGCCAGCCTGCCAGCGATTTGGGACGGAAATAATGTTATTGCAGTGCCGAAACTTGCAAAAAATATGAAAGAAGTGGCGAAACTGCCTTGGATAGAGGGTATGACTGACCTAAATATGGTGTCTCTGGTGCCAGAACGGCTTTTGCAGCGCGTGGTAAGATTTTAACGCCTCTCATGCTATCCTCATGGCGAAATTGAATAAATATGCCGACCAGTGGATGGTTATGGCGCTGACAAGGAAAATTTCATGAACGGTCGCAATTGGATTTTTTGGGTATTGATGCTGGTTCTGGCACTGTTTCTGGTGCAGGTTTTTTCAGATACCAATTCCGGGCCGGTGGCAACCGAGCTGACCTATGACCAGTTCGTCAAGCGCGGCGAGAGTGGCGAGATCGCTAAGGCGGATTTCGAGAAAAATAAAGTTACGGGCACGCTCGCCAATGGCGAGGCTTTTACCACAACCGTACCGGAATTTTCCCAGATTGAAGACAGGCTGGTGGAATGGGGCGTCGAAGTTGATGTGAAGCCCGATGTTGAAATGCCCATATTGCTTAGGGTGTTAATCAATATCCTACCCTTTGTTCTGTTTATCGGCATTATCTTTTACGCCATGCGGCAAATGCAGGGCGGCTCGGGCCGGGCCATGGGCTTTGGTAAATCCCGCGCCAAGCTGCTGACCGAAAAACAGGGGCGCGTTACTTTTGAAGATGTCGCCGGTATTGATGAAGCCAAAGAAGAGCTGGTGGAGATTGTCGAGTTTTTGCGCGATCCCATGAAGTTTCAACGCCTTGGCGGTAAAATCCCCAAAGGGGCATTGCTAATCGGCCCTCCGGGCACGGGTAAAACCTTGTTGGCGCGTGCCATTGCTGGTGAAGCCAATGTGCCGTTTTTTACCATTTCCGGTTCTGACTTTGTTGAAATGTTTGTTGGTGTTGGTGCCTCGCGAGTGCGTGACATGTTTGAGCAGGCGAAGAAAAATGCGCCTTGTATCATCTTTATTGACGAGATTGACGCGGTTGGCCGCTCTCGGGGCGCTGGCCTTGGCGGCGGTAATGATGAGCGCGAGCAAACCTTGAACCAGCTTTTGGTGGAGATGGATGGCTTTGAATCCAATGAAGGTATTATTTTGATTGCCGCCACTAACCGTCCGGATGTTCTGGACCCAGCTTTATTGCGTCCCGGTCGTTTTGACCGTCAGGTGGTTGTGCCGAACCCGGATGTTGGGGGGCGTGAAAAAATTCTGGCGGTTCATGTTAAAAAAATTCCGTTGTCACCTGATGTCAATATACGCACTATTGCTCGCGGCACGCCGGGGTTTTCCGGGGCTGATCTTGCCAATCTTGTTAATGAGGCTGCGCTCTTGGCGGCGCGACGCGATAAGCGCCTTGTCACCAATCGTGAATTGGAAGACGCTAAAGATAAAATTATGATGGGCGCTGAGCGCCGTTCCATGGCGATGTCGGAAAAAGAAAAAGAACTGACCGCTTGGCATGAGGCAGGGCACGCCATTGTGGCCATGAATGTACCTGCCGCCGATCCGGTGCATAAGGCGACTATCATTCCCCGTGGCCGTGCCCTTGGCATGGTGATGCAATTGCCGGAAGGCGATAAATATTCTTTCTCGCTGGAAGAAATGAAATCACGCATGGCAGTTTTAATGGGCGGTCGTGTTGCTGAAGAATTGAAATTCGGCAAAGAGAAAGTCACCTCAGGGGCATCGTCTGATATTACCCAAGCGACCAAGCTTGCTCGCGCCATGGTCACGCAATATGGCCTGTCGGAAGAGCTGGGGCCGATCGCCTATGCGGAAGAGCAGGGGGAAGTGTTTTTGGGTCAGTCCATAGCGCGCTCCAATACTATATCCCCAGAGACTGCCCATAAGATTGAAAAAGAAGTACGCAATATTGTTGAGGCCGGCTACAAGGAAGCGACCCGTATTCTGGGTACGGACAAACGCAAGGATTGGGAAACACTGGCCCTTGGTCTGCTTGAATATGAAACCTTGAGTGGTGAAGAAATTGACGCATTGCTTCGCGGAGAGAAAATCTATCGCGAAGATCCCGCTGACAGTGCCCCGGGGGACCCGCCCAGTTCAGTGCCAAGTGCCGGACCAAAAGCCGATAGCGCCAGCGGCGAAGGGGATAAGCCCGCCGGCGATCCTGAACCGCAAGGGGTTTAAACCCTTTTTTAAAAAGCGCTAATCTTAAATTTTCCCCCGCCTGTTCTTCAAAGGCGGGGGAAATGCTTTGGGGGTGTGCCCGGCCTGAAAACGGCCTATAGTCCTCATTGCCAATCTAACAGGCAGGCAAAAAAAGGGGATATATCATGGCCATTGAATTAAAGGTTCTGGCGCTTGCGGGGCTTTTGCAAGTGGTGCAGTTTTTGTTGATGGCGATACCCGCCAATATGGTGCTGGGGCCGAAAATAACCACGGGGCCGCGTGATGAACCGATTGAGTTAAAGGGCATAGCTGGGCGCTTAAAGCGGGCCATGGATAATCATTTTGAAAGTCTTATCCTGTTTACGCTGGCGGTTGTGGTGGTGGTTATGGGGGACAAAACCAGCGCCCTTACGGCCAAAAGTGCCTATGTCTATCTTGCTGCGCGGGTGCTTTATGTGCCGGCCTATGCCAGCGGTATTCTTTATGTGCGCTCGCTCATCTGGGGTGTTGGGTTTGGTGCAACTGTGTTGATGCTAGTATTGGCGCTGATGTGATAAAGTTTGTATGCTGATGATGGATTTCTCTCTCATGGGTATTGTCAATGTTACGCCGGATAGTTTTTCCGATGGCGGGTGCTTTGACGGGCCTGACAGCGCTATTCAGCATGCTTTGCAATTGGAAGCCGAAGGGGCGAGTATTCTTGATATTGGCGGCGAGTCGACGCGCCCCGGGGCAGAGCCGGTCTCGGTGGAGGAAGAATTGTCCCGTGTCCTGCCGGTGATTGAAGGCTTGAAGGGCAAGACCAAAGCTGCCATCTCCATCGACACCAGAAAACCGCAACTTGCCAAAGCCGCTTTTGCGGCGGGGGCTGAGATCTGGAATGATGTCAGCGCGCTTACCTTTGCGCCCGATAGCGTGCAGACAGCCAAGGCACTGAACGCGACCATCATTCTCATGCATGCCAAAGGCGAGCCGCACAATATGCAGGATGCGCCCTATTACGCAGATGTGGTCCAGGAGGTGCGGGATTTTTTTCTGGCGCGTATCAAGGCTTGTGAGCAGGGGGGCATTACCAAAGACAGGCTCATTCTCGACCCCGGCATTGGCTTTGGTAAGAGCCTTGACCATAATATCGCCCTGATGGGCAATCTCCATCAATTTGCGAGCCTTGGCCTGCCGGTTCTTCTCGGGGCTTCGCGCAAGCGCTTTATTGCGGCGCTGGATCGCGAGGGGCAAGCGCAATCGCGCCTTGGGGGGTCTCTTGCGGCTGTTCTGGCTGCGGCGAGGCAGGGGGTGCGCCTGTTTCGGGTGCATGATGTCGGCGCTACCCGTCAGGCTTTAAATGTGCATTTTGCCCTTAATCCTGCCGGAAATATGTCGCAACAGGATGTTATGAATTTGCCTTGAAAAGGTTGACGCTTTTTCTGTTCGGGTCTGCTATAAGCAGGCATTAGTTTTTGATCGGGGAATTTTTGATGCGTGGTGATGACGGACTAAAAATGACAAGAGAAATATTTGGCACGGATGGTGTGCGCGGGCTTGCCAATCGTGGGGCCATGACGCCGCATTCTCTTTTGCGCCTTGGTATGGCGGCGGGCCGTGTGTTTCAACGCGGCGAACACCGCCATCGCGTGGTGATTGGCAAAGATACGCGGCTGTCCGGTTATATGATCGAGCCAGCGCTAACGGCAGGTTTTACCGCCGCTGGTATGGATGTGTTTCTGCTTGGCCCTTTGCCAACCCCGGCCATGGCCATGCTGACCCGCTCTATGCGGGCGGATTTAGGGGTGATGATTTCTGCCTCCCATAATCCGTTTCACGATAATGGTATTAAATTTTTTGGCCCTGATGGTTTTAAGCTTTCCGACGAGACCGAATTACAAATTGAACGCCTGATGGAAGAAGACCCCGAAGCCATTCTGGCTGATCCTTCAGAGCTGGGCCGCGCCAAGCGGATTGAAGATGCGGGGGCCCGTTATATCGAATTTGCCAAAGCCACTTTTCCACGGCGGTTGAATCTGGAGGGCATGCGCATTGTTCTCGATTGCGCCAATGGGGCGGCTTACAAAGTTGCGCCGACAGTGCTGTGGGAACTTGGTGCTGATGTGAAAATTATTGGCGCGGAACCGGATGGTTTTAATATCAATCATGGGGTTGGCTCGACGGAGCCAAGACAGATGCAAGAGGCGGTGCAGGAATATCGCGCGGATATTGGTATTGCCCTTGATGGGGATGCGGACCGGGTGATTATTTGTGACGAGAAAGGTCGCCTGATTGATGGCGATCAGATATTGGCGACCATTGCCACCGCTTACCAGCAAGATGATTGTTTGCGCGGTGGGGGGATTGTTTCGACCGTCATGGCCAATCTGGGGCTGGAGAAATATCTCGCTTCACTGGATTTAACCTTGGAACGCACCAAGGTTGGGGATCGTTATGTGGTCGAAGCCATGCGGGCTAAAGAGATGAATATTGGTGGCGAGCCGTCGGGCCATGTAATTTTGCGCGATCATTCCACCACCGGTGATGGTCTTGTTACGGCCCTGAAAATTCTTGGCGTGGTTGTGCGCGAAGGCCGCAGCGTTTCTGAAGCCTGTCATCGCTTTGAGCCTTTTCCGCAATTATTAAAATCCTTGCGCTATAAAGGCGGTGCGCCACTGGAAGATGCTGGTGTGAAACAGGCGATCAAGGATGGCGAGCATCGCTTTGGCGATAAGGGGCGTTTGGTCATTCGTAAATCCGGCACCGAGCCGCTTATTCGGGTTATGGCCGAGGGCGAGGACGAAGCGCTGGTCAAGGCCGTGGTCGACGATATTTGCGCGGCGTTGAAGAAAATAATTTAAGCCCGCTTCCTTTCCTCTTTCTGTAAAAAGGTGATAGTCTGATTGAAGCCATCACTGTGTCTGATGGTGAGGGAGGACATAATGCAAGCCTTTTCTATTATCGCCGTGCGCCTGATGGCGGGGTTCTATTTTCTTACCTTTATCATGCAATTGCCGTTATTTTTTTACAAACGAACACAAACAGAAAAAAAATCGTGAAGGGACGCGTTCTTATCATTGCCGGATCGGATTCATCCGGCGGGGCGGGCATTCAGGCGGATTTGAAAACTGTTATGGCCCTTGGCGGCTATGGCATGAGTGCGATTACGGCCTTGACGGCGCAAAATACGAAAGGTGTGCGCGCTGTTCATATCCCGCCAGCTGATTTCTTGCGCCAGCAGATTGATGCCTGTCTTGGGGATATTGGTGCCGACGCCATAAAGATTGGGATGATCGGCTCGATTGAAAATGCCGAAGTGATAGCAGAAGTTTTGCAAGGCAATCCTGATATTCCTGTGATATTGGACCCGGTGATGGTGGCGACCTCCGGTGCGGCGCTTGGTAGTGATGAAGTGGCGGGCTTTATCAAGCAAACTCTCTTGCCTTTGGCCCATCTTGTCACCCCTAATTTGCCTGAGGCCGAAGCCTTGTTGGGGCGTGCTATAAAATGCGATGATGACATGCTGTCCGCGGCGAAAGAATTGGCGGGTTTGGGCGCGAGGGCAATATTGGTGAAAGGGGGCCATGGGCAAGGCGCCATGGTGCGGGATTTTTTATGGGATGGGCAGGCGGCGCATATTTTTGAAAATCCGCGCCTTGAAACAAGCGCCACCCATGGCACGGGTTGCACATTGGCGTCGGCGATTGCCACGGGGCTTGCGCAAAATATGATTTTGCATGAGGCTTGCGGGCGGGCCATTGCCTATGTACATGCGGCGATTAAAACCGCGCCGGGATTAGGCAAGGGGCATGGGCCGCTTAATCATGCTGTCACAAAAAAATAAAAGAAAGAAAAGCGATGCGCCTTGAACTTTATCAGATTGATGCTTTTGCCAGCGCGCCTTTTACAGGTAATCCGGCGGCGGTGATGGCTTTGGCGGCGTGGCCCGAAACTGCGCTTTTGCAAAATTTGGCGATGGAAAATAATCTTTCGGAAACCGCGTTTTTAGTGCCAAAAGCAGAAGGGCGCTATGAATTGCGCTGGTTTACGCCAGTGGCGGAAGTTGCCCTTTGTGGTCATGCGACTTTGGCAAGTGCGCATTTTCTGTTTGCGGAAAAAGGTTTTTCGGGCAGCGAGATTATTTTTGAAACCCGCAAAAGCGGAGAATTAAAAGTTAAAAAAATCGCGGAGGAGCGCTATCAGATGGATTTGCCGTCTTATGATTGCGCCCCCGACGAAAAGGCTGATAGCGAGCTTATCGCAAAAATTCTTGGAGCTAAGCCCGCAGCGATTCTTGCCGGGGAATTTCCTTTGGTAGTTTTTGATGATCCCGCTGATGTAAAAAATATAACCCCGGATTTTTTTACCATGCGCCAGCTAAAGCATTACGAGCATCCCGGGTCGCTTTTGGTGACAGCGCCGGGGGAGGGCCAATATGATTTCATATCGCGTTTTTTTGCCCCCGGCCTTGGCATCGAAGAAGACCCGGTTACCGGCTCGGCCCATTGTCAGCTTGCGCCTTTTTGGGGCGCGCGCCTTGGCAAAACAGATTTGCGGGCGTTTCAGGCTTCGCCTCGGGGTGGGGCAATAGAGTGCAGCCTTGAGGGCGGGCGGGTTCATTTGACCGGCTCGGCGATCACTTTTTTGCACGGCACGATCATTCTTTAGAAAAACTGCAATTAGCGGTTGACGGATTGGGTCACGCAGGGCAACGCTGTCAGTGGGCCACGCCGTCCCAACGCGGCGCGACCTATCTGTGAGGATAGGAGATAAAAATGACAGATAGAATATCCGCAAAGCCGGAGACGCGACCACGCGTTGCAAACTTTTCTTCCGGTCCCTGTACCAAAAGGCCGGGTTTTTCCCTCAATCAATTACAATCCGCTTTGCTCGGCCGCTCCCATCGCGCCGCCCCAAGCATTGCCCGCCTGCAAGAGGTGATTAGTCGCTCGCGGGCACTGGCGGGCATTCCCGAGGATTACAAAATTGCGATTGTCCCCGCCTCTGATACCGGCGCGGTGGAACTGGCCCTATGGTCCCTGCTTGGCCCTGCGCCAGTTACCGTGATCGCGTGGGAAGCTTTTGGGCAGGATTGGGTGACGGACACGGTCAAGCAGTTAAAGCTGAATCCAGATGTGCGGACAGCAGTTTTTGGAAAATTACCGGAGCTTGAAAATATCCCGCCGGAAAGGGATGTGATTTTTACATGGAATGGCACGACTTCGGGAGTGCGGGTTCCCGATGCTCATTGGTTGGGGGAGGACCGCGAGGGCCTTGCCATTTGTGATGCGACCTCGGCGGTTTTTGCTCAGGAGATTGATTGGCAAAAGCTTGATGTCATAACCTGGTCTTGGCAAAAAGTGCTGGGCGGCGAGGCGGCCCATGGCATGTTGGTGCTAAGCCCCAAGGCTGTGGCGCGGCTTGAGAGCTATACGCCCCCATGGCCTTTGCCCAAGCTGTTCCGCCTGACCAAAGATGGGAAGCTGAATGAGGCGATTTTTGCTGGCAAAACCATCAACACCCCATCCATGCTGGCGGTGGAAGATTGTCTTTATGCTTTGAGATGGGCCGAAGAGATTGGTGGACTAAAAGCCATGATGGCGCGCTCTGATGAGAGCCTTGCTCATATTGAAGCATGGGTGGGGCAAAGTGATTGGGCGGCGTTTCAATGTGCGGATAAGGCTTTGCGATCTAATACAGGGGTTTGTCTGCGTTTTGCGGCACCGGAAGTGATCGCCTTGTCGGAAGGAGAACAACGGGCTTTGGGCAAAGCCATTGTTTCGCTTTTGGAAAAAGAAGGCGTGGCTTTTGACTTTGGGGCCTATCCCAAAGCACCGCCGGGGCTTCGCATTTGGTGCGGGGCCACGGTTGAACCTTCTGATGTCAAAGCGCTGCTACCATGGCTCGACTGGGCCTATGGTCAGCTTCGCCCTTCTGTTTAATGTTCCAAAAAACGAGATTTTCCCATGCCTAAAATTGTCATTTCCGACAAGCTCAGCCCGTTGGCTGTTGATATTTTCAAACAACGCGGGATTGAGGTCATTTTTGATCCTGACCTTGCCAAAAACCCTGAAAAACTGGCCGAGGCTTTGGGCGGTGCCGATGGCCTTGCCATTCGCTCGGCGACCAAAGCCACCGCTAAAGTCATCGCTGCTGCGCCGAACTTAAAAGTCATTGGGCGCGCTGGTATTGGTGTTGACAATATCGACATTGCCGCCGCCACCAATGCCGGTATCGTTGTTATGAACACGCCTTTTGGCAATGCGATTACCACCGCCGAGCACGCCATCGCTATGATGTTTGCCATTGCAAGACAAATTCCCGAAGCCAATAGCAGCACCAAGCAAGGCAAGTGGGAGAAGTCTCGCTTTATGGGGGTTGAGCTTCATGGCAAGGTTTTGGGATTGATTGGGTGCGGCAATATCGGCTCCATTGTGGCTGATCGCGCCAATGGGCTGAAAATGAATGTGGTCGCTTATGATCCATATCTTACCGAGGAAAGAGCGGTTGAATTGGGGGTTGAGAAGGCAGACCTTGAGACCATGCTGGCGCGTGCTGATTTTATTTCCTTGCACACGCCTTTGACCGACCAGACCCGTAATATCCTGTCGAAAGAAAATTTGCAAAAAACCAAAAAGGGGGTGCGGATTATCAATTGCGCTCGTGGCGGGTTGATTGATGAAGACGCTTTGCACGAGGCGCTTGAAGATGGCCATGTGGCGGCGGTTGCGCTTGATGTTTATGCGACTGAACCGGCGCGGGAGCATAAATTATTCGACCACGCCCAAGTGGTGTGCACCCCGCATTTGGGCGCTGCTACCAATGAAGCGCAGGAAAATGTCGCCATTCAAATTGCCGAGCAAATGTCAGATTATTTGCTGAAAGGCGCGGTCAGCAATGCCCTTAATATGCCATCGATCACCGCCGAAGAAGCGCCGCGCTTAAAGCCATGGATTGCATTGGCGGAAAATCTTGGCAGTTTTGTGGGGCAGCTTACCCGCTCTGGCCTTACGGCGATTGAAATAATTTATGAAGGCAATGCAGCGAAGCTGAATATCAAGCCGCTTACCGCGACTATTATTGCTCATGTGTTAAAGCCGATATTGCAAGGGGTGAATATTGTCAATGCGCCCACAATAGCAAGCGAACGCGGTATAAATGTTACTGAAAGCGTGAGCGAAAAAGCGCAAAACTATGATGGTTTAATCACTATACGGATTACTACCGACAAACAGACCCGTCATGTTTCCGGCACTTTGTTTGGCGGCACGCCGCGCATTGTCGATATTAAAGGCGTTGCCATGGAGGCAGGGTTTGCCCCTTTCATGCTTTATGTCACCAATGAGGACAAGCCCGGCTTTATAGGACGGCTTGGCTCGGTGCTGGGGGAGGCGGGGATCAATATCGCCACTTTCAACCTTGGGCGCTCCCATGAGGGCGGCGAAGCTATTTGCTTGACCGCAATAGATGCTGCTGTGCCAGATGATTTATTGCAAACTATTCGCGCCTTGCCCAATGTTCGCCAAGCCCAAGGCCTGCAATTTTGACAATTTGCCGGGTGAATATAAGCTTTCATTTGAAATCGCCTGATTGGCAGGTGATTTTCAAATGGAGTGATTGGAAATGGGATTATTTGGATTTGCAAAAAGTGCTGGAGAGCGGCTCGCAAAAGCGGGCGCTAATTTCGGTGATGCTATCAAGGATCGGGTTAAAGGCAATGCGCCGGATGTGAAAGACCTGAAGGTTGAAGAAAAAGGTGGCAAGGTCGTTCTTGAAGGCAGGGTCAAAACACAGGCCGAAGCCGAAAAGGCGATTATCGCTGCGGGCAATAGTGCCGGCGTGGAAGAGGTCGAGTCGCGCCTTGAGGTTGAAGAAAAGGCGGACCCGGCAGTGTTTTATACGGTCAAGCCCGGTGACAGCCTGTCAAAAATTGCCAAATCCCATTATGGGGACGCTATGCGCTATCCGGAAATATTTGAGGCCAATAAGCCAATGCTCAGTGACCCCAATAAAATTTATCCGGGGCAAGTGTTGCGCATTCCGGGCGCGTAAAATCTGATATCAATATTGATTGAAAAAGGCCGAGGGGCGCTATTCCGCTTGGCCTTTTTTATGGGATAGAACGCTATCGCGGCGGGATTATTTCATCGGGTTTTTCAATCATCACATAAACAATGATGTCATCGCTAAAACCGGAAATGGATTTGCCACTTATGAC
>WFQB01000187.1 GCA_015487305.1 Parvularculaceae bacterium
CCGCAGGGCTTTGCCAAAGCGGCTCGCGGGTGGCTTATATTTCGGGCGAAGAATCCGTCGCGCAAATTCGCTTGCGGGCGGCGCGTATGGGGCTTGAAGATGCACCGGTGGAACTGGCTTCTGCCACCTCCCTCAGCACTATTCTTGCGACCTTGAAGAAGCAAAAACCCGATGTGCTAATCATGGATTCAATCCAGACCGTCTGGTCAGACACTATCCCCGCCGCCCCCGGCACGGTGACGCAAGTGCGCTCCTGCGCGCAGGAATTGGTGCGATTTGCCAAGCAAAGCGGCTGCGTGTTGTTTCTTGTGGGCCATGTGACCAAGGACGGACAAATTGCAGGCCCCCGCGTGGTCGAACATATGGTCGATGCAGTTTTATATTTTGAAAGCGAGACCGGGCGCTCTTACCGGATTTTACGGGCGGTGAAAAACCGCTTTGGAGCGGCCCATGAGATTGGCGTTTTTGAAATGACCTCCAAGGGCCTGCGGGAAATTTCCAACCCGTCGGAATTATTCCTCACCGAAACCGAAAATGCGGTTTCCGGCATGGCGGTATTTGCCGGCATTGAAGGCACGCGGCCCATGTTGGTAGAAATTCAGGCTCTGGTCAGCCCGTCCTCCTTGGGGGCCCCGCGCCGGGCCGTGGTCGGCTGGGACAGTGCACGATTGTCCATGCTCTTAGCGGTGCTGGAAACCAGATGCGGGCTGGATTTTGGTCGCCTTGATGTGTTTTTGAACATTGCCGGAGGCTTGCGCATTGGCGAGCCAGCCGCCGACCTCGCCGCCGCTGCCGCCCTCATCTCTTCGGTTTTGGATCGCCCCTTGCCGACAAAATCAGCAGTGTTTGGCGAGATTGGCCTTTCCGGCGCAATCCGTCCCGTTACCCAGACAGAAGCGCGGGTCAATGAGGCGGCCAAGCTTGGCTTTGAAGGCATTATAGGCACTTGGAGTAAAGATGGTGAGAACCACAAGGCCATGAAGGCCTATAGCTTCGATCAATTACCGGATTTCGTGCGCTGGATGCAGAAATGACCTCAATAGGGCGCGATTTTTGCTTGTTTGACTGTGGCGCTTTGTTGCTTTCTATGCCACAAATCGAACAAGGGCAACGGGGCAGTTGTGAAGCGTGTTTATGACCTGGTTTGACATTATCATTCTTGGAACGCTCGGGTTTTCCACCCTTTTTGCCTTTGGTCGTGGGGTGATGCGCGAGGGCATATCACTAATGGCGCTGGCTATCGGCTTTGTTTCTGCCCTATATCTCTCCGGCCCTTTGGGGGCTATGGTGGGGGCCAATTCCAGCACGCTTTTCAAATTATTCATTTTCCTCGCGGTTTTTGCTGCTATTTTCATCATGACGCTATTGGTGTTGGAAGGCTTGCGCGGCAAATTTACCGGCAAGGACATCTCGCTGGTGGATCGCCTGCTCGGGGCAGTGTTTGGCCTATTACGCGGCTATCTCCTGATTGGCGGCTTTTATCTCATCATTGATTATTACGCGGTTGATGGTGAAGAGCCGGATGGCTTCAAGAATGCCGCCACCCTGCCCATTGCCCGCTCGGCGGGTGACTTGCTGGAAAATATCGGACTTGAAAGCCTGCCCGGCGAATCGGTTGAAATACAAGATAAGACCGATAATGGAGACGGAGCGTCGTGAGTAAAAATGAGGCCATTGCCAGTTTTCTAAAACGTCAGGCAGGAAAGGCCCAAGAGACCGCAGGCTATTTCGCTGATCCCAAGCTGAAAGAAGAATGTGGTATTTTTGGCATAATTGGTTGCGAAGATGCCGGCGCTAAAATCGCCCTCGGCCTCCACGCCCTGCAACATCGCGGACAGGAAGCGGCAGGCATTGTCACCTTTGATGGGGATCGGTTTTACTCAGACAAGCGCATGGGGTTGGTGGCGGATAATTTCTCCGATGCCAAAGTTCTTAATCGGTTAAAAGGCGGCAGCGGCATTGGCCATACGCGCTATTCGACCACCGGCGAAACCGTGCTGCGCAATGTCCAGCCTTTCTTTGCTGACCTTGATCGCGGTGGCATTGCCCTTGCCCATAATGGCAATCTCACCAATGCCCGCAGCTTGCGCAAAGAGCTAATCCGCAAGGGCTGTATTTTCCAGACCACATCAGACTCCGAGCATTTCGTACAATTGGCGGCTTTGTCGCGCGGCATGAGCATGGTTGATAAGGTGATTGACAGCCTGCATGATGTGGAGGGCGCTTATGCGCTTTGTATCCTCACCCAAAATGCCCTGATTGGCGCTCGCGACCCTGTGGGTATTCGCCCGCTAGTGCTGGGCCGTCTTGGCAATGCACCTGTGCTGGCTTCTGAAACTTGCGCCTTTGATTTAATTGGCGCGACTTATGAGCGCGATATCCATCCCGGCGAAGTGGTTGTCTGCTATGCCGATGGTCGGGTTGAAAGTCGGCAGGTTTTTTCAAAACCCGACCAGCCCCGCCCTTGTCTTTTCGAGATGATTTATTTCGCCCGACCCAATTCCTTTATTGACGGCAAAAGCGTTTATCAATTGCGCAAACAATTGGGCAAGCAATTGGCCAAAGAAGCCCCTTGCGATGCGGATATGGTCTCGCCCATTCCGGATTCTGGCGTTGCTGCCGCCATTGGTTATGCGCAGGCCACGGGCCTTCCCTATGAGATGGCACTGATACGCGGGCATTATGTGGGCCGCACCTTCATCCAACCGGCGCAATCCATTCGTGAAGCAGGGGTCAAGCGCAAACATTCCGCCAATGCCGGGGCCATTAAAGGCAAATCCGTAGTGCTGGTCGATGACAGCCTGGTGCGCGGGACAACCTCAAGGGCGATTATCGCCATGCTGCGCAAAGCGGGCGCGCGTGAAGTGCATTTGCGCATTGCCTGCCCACCTATTCAACACCCGGATTATTATGGCATCGACACACCATCGCGGGAAGAACTTCTGGCCGCGACCCGTAACACAGAAGAAATGCGCGATATTCTCGAAGCTGACAGTTTGAGCTTTCTCTCCCTCGACGGCATGTATGAAGCCTTTGGCAAGGGGCCAAGACAAAAAGACGCGCCCGCTTTTACCGATCATTGCTTTACCGGCGATTATCCAACACCGCTAACTGATCGGGATCGCCAATCGAGCATTGCCAAAATCGAACAGCTAAGCCTGCTGGCGGAGTCGAGCTAGTTTCATGCAGACCTATCTTGATCTTTTAACACGGGTTTTGGAGGACGGCATTGAGCGCAGCGACCGCACCGGCACTGGCACGCGCTCGGTCTTTGGACATCAAATGCGCTTTGATTTATCCCAAGGTTTCCCCCTCGTCACCACCAAGAAGCTGCATTTGCGCTCGATCATCCATGAATTGCTGTGGTTCATCGCTGGCGATACCAATATTGCCTATCTGCAAGAGCATGGCGTTAAAATCTGGGATGAATGGGCCGACGAAAAGGGTGACCTTGGCCCCGTCTATGGCAAGCAATGGCGCTCATGGGCGACCCCTGATGGCCGGACCATCGACCAGTTGAAACAATTGATTGAAGATTTGAAAACAAACCCCAATTCCCGCCGCCATATTGTCAGCGCATGGAATGTTGGCGAGTTGGACGAGATGGCGCTCGCGCCTTGTCATTGCCTGTTTCAGTTTTATGTGGCGGATGGGAAACTATCCTGTCAGCTCTATCAGCGCTCGGCAGATATTTTCCTCGGCGTGCCATTTAATATCGCGTCCTATGCGCTACTCACCCATATGATTGCACAAGTTGCGGGATTAAAGGTCGGCGATTTTGTCCACACATTTGGCGATGCACATTTATACTTGAACCATCTGGAACAGGCCCGCCTGCAATTACAGCGCCAGCCTTTGGCCCTGCCGCGCTTGGCGCTCAACCCGGATGTAAAAGACCTGTTTGATTTCAAATATGAAGACATTGAAATTATAAATTACCAAGCGCACCCGTCTATTAAAGCGCCGATAGCGGTTTAGTCTTTATGGATTTTGACCGCCAAACCAATATCCCCCTCGCCCTTGTGGTGGCCATGAGCAATAATAATGTCATTGGCAGAGGCGGTGATATGCCCTGGCATATGTCTGATGATTTGAAATGGTTTAAGAAAAACACAATCGGCAAACCCATCGTCATGGGCCGCAAAACATTTCAATCCATTGGCCGTGCTTTGCCGGATCGCGATAATATTGTCGTCACCAGACAATCTGATTTTTGTCATCAAGGGGTGACGGTGGCAAGTGATCTGGAAGACGCCATCGCCATAGCCGAGGCCTTCGCCCTTCATCGCAAGGTGCAGGAGATTTGCATCATTGGTGGCGGCGAAATTTATAAGCAAGCCCTCCCCTTTGCTAGCCGAATTTATCTGACCGAAATAGATGCCACCATAGAAGGCGATGTGTTTTTCCCCACGCTCAATGGAAATGAATGGCAGCGCGAGGCCAAAGGCATAATCAGCAAAAACAACAAAAATGATTATAATGCCAGACTGTCGATTCTGACCCGCAAGGCAGACTGATACTGCCCGTTTCATTTGCGTTTGCCTATTGCCTCAGCCATGATTGAGAAAAACCAAACGGATCTGAATCTTATGCCCTATACCTGCTTTGACCTTACCCATGATGGCGCCATTGCCCATATTCGCTTGAACAATCCAGAAAAGCGCAATGCCATGACCATTGCGTTTTGGAACGAGCTGCCAGAGGCCATCGCCGAAATTGACCAAAGCGGCAAGACCCGCGTGATTGTTATTTCCGCCGAGGGACCGCATTTTACCGCCGGGATTGATTTGAACGCCTTTGCGGCGCTCGCCGCCAATCTTGGCGCGGGCGAAAATGACACTCATAAAAAAGCCAATGCCGGGCTTGGCTTCATTGAAAATGTGAAATTGATGCAAAACGCGTTCACGGCTTTTGAGACTTGCCGCATTCCGGTTTTATGCGCCATTCAGGGCGGCTGCATTGGCGGCGGTGTGGATATGGTGAGCGCGGCGGATATGCGCTATTGCACTTCGGACGCCTATTTTACCATTTACGAGATTAATATCGGCATGACCGCCGATGTGGGCACTTTCCCGCGCCTGTTAAACCTGTTGCCCGAAGGGGTGGTGCGCGAGCTCGCCTTTACCGGGCGCAAAATGCAGGCGGAAGAAGCCGCGCGTTTTGGCCTCGTCAACAAAATATTCGCCGATGAAAAAGCCCTGCTCGATGGCGTTATGGAAATTGCCCGCGAGATTGCCAACAAAGCGCCGCTTGCCATTCACGGCATTAAACAGGCGATTACTTATTCGCGCGATCACAGCACCGCCGACAGCCTCGACCGCATCGCTTTGTGGAATGCAAGCCTGTTACAGCAATCAGAGATCATGGCCGCCATGGTGGCCAAGCAGACCAAAGCGCAAGGAGATTTCGCGCCGCTGACGCCTATAAAGAAAGTCGGGGATTAGGGTCGCCGAGTGCCTGCGGAAATTTGAATTCCTCAACGCCATCCTTCGAGACGCAAGGCTTTCACCTTGCTCCTCAGGATGAGTCGGGTAGCTTTTTTATCGCCTTCTCTTGAGTTTCCTGGCCCGGTTTTTGCGCCACCCCGTCACCGCTCTCAACCATCGCTTTTTCCAGCAAAGCTTTTTCTTCTTCGCTTAAAGGCGCAGGCGCTTCGAGCACCACTTTGCGTTGCTGGCGAATGAACAAAACCGCCAAACCTATGCCAATCAGCAGCATCAATGTTGGCGCGCCCCAGAGGAAGATATTCACCCCTTCAACATTAGGCCGCAGCAAAACATATTCCCCATAGCGATCGGTGATATAGGCCATCACCTCTTCATCGCTATCGCCCGCCGCCACGCGTTCACGCACCAGCAGGCGCAAATCCTTGGCCAGCGGCGCGTTAGAATCATTGATCGATTGGCTTTTGCAAACCACACAGCGCAGATTTTGCGAAATCTCTTTGGCCCGTGCTTCTTGCGCCGGGTCCGGCAAGGCTTCTTCCGGATCTGGCGAGGCCATAGCGCTATTTGCCAGCCCGCCAAAGGCGACAAATAAGGCCAACAACATTACAGCCAAATGCCTCATGCCAATTGTTCCTTTTCACCTTCAGGCGGGGTCGGGTTTGAAGGCGATGTTTCGCCTTTTGGTTTTTTGCGCGCTGGATTGCGCGCCGGCGCACCAATGCGATAGCGCCGATCGGTCAGGGATAAAACGCCGCCCAAGGTCATCAGCAAAGCCCCGCCCCAGAGATAAAGCACTAGCGGGTGATGATAGGCGCGCACCACCCTGCCCTTGCCATCTTCGCCACGGGGCTCACCAATTGCCACATAGACATCATTGGCCCAGCGCGGCAAAATCGCCGCTTCCACGGTTTCCATTTGCGCCACTGGATACCAGCGCCGCTCCGGCGTCAGCACGCCAACAACACGGCCATTGCGCATCAAGGTGAAATAACCCATCTCGGTTTCATAATTCTGCACGCGCTTGAACTCCACCTTGTCAAAGCGCAGTTCATAACCGCCAACCTCCATGGTCTCACCGGGCCACAAAGCTTCAATATTTTCATCAAGCCAAAGCGAAGTGCCGGTCATGCCAAGAATGGCAAAGCCAAGACCGAAATGGGCCATAGTGCCGCCCCAGAAACTGCGCGGCACACCCTTGGCTCGACGCAGACTTTCGCCCAAGGGAATTTTGAACAATCTTATACGATCCCCCGCATCCGCCAGCGAGATGAACATGATCCAGAACGCGATCAATGCCGCCAAAAAGGCCATGGCCTGACCGGGGCTGACAATGAAGAACACCGTCGCCGCAAACACCACAGCCGCCGCCAGCGGAATACGCATTTTCTGCCACAGGGCGGCGGCCTTGCCGCGTTTCCATGGCAGGAATATGCCCATGCCCATGAAGGCCACCAGAATAGTAAATAAAGGTATCACCCAGAAATTATAATAAGGCGGCCCCACGGAAACCCGCCGCCCGCTGACAAGCTCGGCAATGGTCGGCCAGAACGTGCCGAGCATGACAAAGAACAAGATTACCGTCAGCAGGACATTATTGGCAATCAACGCACTTTCGCGACTTAAAAGCTGGAAGCTACCACCGGACTTCAAAGCCGATGCCCGCCACGCAAATAATGCCAGCGCGCCACCGGTCAGGGCCACGCAGATGCCAAGAAGAATAACCCCGCGCGCAGGATCAGTGGCAAAGGAATGGACCGAAGTCAAAAGACCCGAACGGACGATAAAAGTGCCAAGTAGCGAGGTCGAGAAGGCGACAATCGCCATTAAAATCGTCCAGACTTTCAAAGTGTCGCGTTTTTCAACCACAATCGCCGAATGTAAAAGCGCCGTGCCAGCCAGCCATGGCATGAGCGAGGCATTTTCCACCGGATCCCAGAACCAATAGCCGCCCCAGCCAAGTTCGTAATAGGCCCACCATGACCCCATAGCGATGCCGAGGGTCAGGCTCGACCACGCCAATAAAGTCCATGGCCGCACCCATCTGGCCCAGGCCGGATCAACCCGGCCTTCCAATAGCGCTGCAACCGCAAAGGAAAACGCCACCGACATGCCCACATAGCCGAGATATAAAAATGGTGGATGATAGGCAAGGCCGGGATCCTGCAAGAGCGGGTTCAAATCCGTGCCGTTCAAAGGCACCGGATCCATGCGCTCAAACGGGTTGGAGCTAAGCAGCAAAAAGGCCAGAAACCCGACCCCGATAAGCGCCTGAATGCCGAGCACCCGCGCCTTCAAAGTCTTGGGCAGGTTATTCCCGAACAGCGCCACCAGCGCCCCGAGAAAGCTCAGCATCAAAATCCACAACAGCATCGAGCCTTCATGATTGCCCCACACACCAGCAAATTTATACAGCAGCGGCTTATCGGTGTGGGAGTTTTGAAAGACATTGGCGAGGGAAAAATCGGAAGTGATATAGGCATTGGTCAGCGCCAAAAAGGCAATCAACACCAGCGCAAATTGCGCCAGCGCCGCCTGCGATCCGACCTGCATTGCCCGTATATTACCCGTATGGGCCCCCATAAGCGGCAGGATGACCTGAATAACCGCCACGAAAAGCGCCAGCGCCAGCGCGAAATGTCCTAATTCTGCTATCATGAGCGTGATATAAGCG
>WFQB01000188.1 GCA_015487305.1 Parvularculaceae bacterium
AGCTGACACAGATGATGCGGTACTGGCGGCGCAATATGCGGATTTGAAAACTTGGTTATCGGGCCGCATGCTGGTCAAGGTCGATCGCGCTGCCATGGCCTCTTCGCTGGAAGTGCGGGTGCCGTTCCTTGATCATCATCTGGTGGAATGGGCCTTGCGCCTGCCACCGCACCAACGCATTGACGGCCATGAAGGCAAAGCGGTTTTGAAAAAAGCACTGGAGCCGCGCCTGCCCAAGGACATTCTTTATCGCCCGAAAAAAGGGTTTGATATGCCGGTCGATCGCTGGTTGCGCGAAGACCGTGGGATTTTGTCGGATTTTCTCGCATCAAAATATTGGCAGGAAAGCGGGATGTTTCGGCCTGCCTCTATTCGCCGTCTCATCGCTGATCATCAATCAGGAAAAATGAATTATGGTCAGGAGATCTGGTCGCTGGTGATGTTTGATGCATTTTTGCGGGCGTGAGGCGTGTGGTGAGCCTCGACACGCTGCGCCAACGCGGTGAGAGGATGGAAATTAGTGACACCAATTTTCAACTAGCCCCGCTTATCTCATGCTGAAAGCTTATCACGTCACGCCATCCTTCGAGGCTCGCTTCGCTCGCACCTCAGGATGAGTAGGGGGCGGCGGAGAGAAACTATTTCTTATTTCCCGCGCAAATCTCGGGCAAAATCTCTCAAACTCAAGCGCAATGTTTTTTTGTTGAGTTCAAGGGAGCGCAATCTTGTGCCTTTTATGGCGAGAGATTGCTTATAACGCGCATCCCCCGCCAAAAGGTCATAGATTTGAAAATCTCGCCCAGCATAAAAACCGGCAGCAAAGATATGTGCCACGAGACCGGGCTTTAAGCGGTTATCATCCTCATAGGCAAAACCTGCCTGATAATTGCTGACGCAAGTTCCGTGGATATAATTATATAAAAGCCCGATTGTCTTGTTCCCGGCGCTTATACGCAGCAGTGATATTTTTTCCGGGGCGTCCCGCATCAGGTTTTCATGGAAGTGCAAAAATGCCGAATTGGCAAAAGCCCCCGCCTGCCCGCGTCCCTGCCAGCCTGCCTGATGCAAGCCTGCCAATTCCTGCCAATAGGCGCGGCGTGTTGTTTCATCTTCTGCCTGCGCGACCCTGATGTCCCCGCGCTGTTTGTAAAGCTCTATGGAGCGGCGAATTTGTCGCCTGCTATTGGCGCTCACGCTTTCGGGGATGAAAAATTCCTCTTGCGGGTTTTTCGGCAAATCCATCTGCCAGCAATGCTGGTCTTGAAAAATATGTAACCGACCTTCAGCCTGCTCCATGGCTTTAGTGAGCGCTGGCATGGCATTGCGGGCGATCAGCGCATCTATATCTTTTTGCTCCAAGAGAAACTGCACCGCCTGCTGGCGCAAATCTTCTGCGTCTCCCCTCGCCTCCGGTGCAATCAGAAAATCATTATATTCGCCATAGATCGCATCCAGCGTTTTGTCACCGGTTTCGCCCAGATGAAAATGACGAATAGGCCCACCGCTTTTGCCCATAAGGCCGAGCAATAATAGTTTCTTATCCGCCTCACCCATTAGCAGGTATAAATCTGTTTTTCTGTTCTGTTGTAACAGGCAGGTGATATAGTCCGTGCTGTGGAAAATTGTTGCCGCATTATCATCACTGATCTTGCGCCATAGGGGGATGACATCATCAGGGCTTGTGACGGGGCGCAGTTGGAAAGAAAAACTCATCCCCGCCCCCCTGCTGCTTTGTCGAATAGCGCCTGATAGGCTTTAATCATACTCCTTTGCGAATAATTTTGTTCGGCGCGTTCTCTATTGTCGCGGCCAATGCTCATGCGGGCCTCAGGATTGTTTTTAAGCCATAGCAGAGATTCCGCCAGCGCCGGGGCATCGCCCAGGCCATGCACAAATTTGCGGTTTTCTTGCGCTACCATGGATAAGACATCGCCAACATTGGTGGCGACTATGGGCAGGCCCGAAGCCATAGCTTCCAAAACCCCTAACGGCATTTGTTCGGTGTCCGAAGTGAGTGCGAACACATCCATCTGCCTGTAAAAGAGGGACGCATCTTCCACATGGCCGACAAATTTGACCCGCTCAGTCAATCCCATCTTTGTCAGGCCAAGACGCGCCGCATAATCTTCAAGGTTTTGGCGCTCGGGGCCATCGCCGACAATCATCAGCTTTGTGTCATGGGGTAACATGGCAAAGACATTGAGCAAGTGATGCAGGTTTTTCTCCTGCCTTAACGCACAAACCGTGCCGATGGTAAAACCATCATGTTTGTGCGCAATGGGCTGAAAGCGCGCCAGATCAATGCCATTGGATATGTATGCAATCTTTTTTTCTTTAAAGCCCCAACGCTTTTGCGCCAAGCCATATAGCGATTGCGAGGGCACGATGATTTTTGTATCGCGCCCGGAAAGGGCAAACCGGCGCAACCACACTCTTTGGCGTTTTTGTCTGGTGATGCTCTCATCAGGGCCAAACCCGTCTTCAAAATGGAAATGAGGAATGGAACGTTCTTTCAACACCAGTGCCGCTTCGATTGTGCCCCAATTATAGGTGCAGACAATGTCGGGTTTGACCACACCAAGGGCATGGGCGACTTTTTTGAAATTGGAAAAAGAAAGCCCGGAAGATTTTTGTAAATTGAGCGGGTGGCGGGTGATTTGCGCACCTTTAACCAGATCAAGCGCCGGATAATGCTCATCCACCGCCGCGACCACATGCTCATATCCTTCAAGACCCTCCACCAGATTGGCAAAGCGCCTTTGTGGCCCGCCAACGGCCAGAGTTGAAAAGATATGAAAAATCCGTCTCACTCCTTATGCACCTCAATCGCTTTTTTGATAAATTCCTGTCGGTTGCTGACCGGTTGCCATTGCAGGTTTTTCTTTTCAAAATCCGTATCAAACGGGCTGACCATGCCGCGGGATTTAATGTCGCGAAGCGACGGGAATGGCACATTGCGACCGCCGATTTTTTTTACCACCCATTTGGCAATCTCGCCCCCATGCTGGATATAAATATTCTGTCCACGAAATTTTAAGGGGCGCCCAAGGGCAGTCCCAAGCTCGCTTGTATAATCGCGCGCGGTCAAGCGCACATCGCCGATGAGATTAAAAGTATAACCATTGAGCTTGCCTGCGGGGATTTCAAAAGCAGCGCGGACAAGCGCATCGGCTACATCTTCTGCTAGCACGAAGGGCAAAGGATTGCGGCCTCCATTCCAGCCAAGGCAATAGCGCTCGCGATTATAAAGACCAACCCCGCTGTGAAAGGGCGATGAGCCTTTACCAACAACAACCCCCGGGCGGAAAATAGAAATCGGCGTGCCATGACTGTTGAAATGCTGCAATAAAGCCTGCTCGGTTTCGACCTTGGCCCGTGCATAATCAGCCCTGCGATCAGCCCGCAAATCCGGCGATGTTGTATGGCGGATAGTCTTGTCCTTATCGCCGAGATAAAGCGCGGCAATGGAGCTGACAAACAGCAATTTCTCAACCCCGGCCCTATACGCCGCATCAGCCACACACAGCGCCGAGCCGCGCATGGCTTTTAAGATTTCCTCATAGTTGTCCCCGCCGCCACCATGGGCAAGATTGATGACAGTTTTTGCGTCTTTGAAAATCTTGTCGAGAAATTCCCCGTCACTGGCAGAGCCCTTGGCCACTTCAATTCTGTCGTCGGCAAAATCTTCCGGCAGATTATCCATATTGCGCGCCGCCACGCGAACGCTTTTGCCTTCTGCAATAAGTTTGGCCACCACCGCGCGGCCAATAAAACCGGTGCCGCCAAGAACAACGCAATCAACCGGCTTTGCCTCATCGGGTTGCCATTGGCGCGGCGCTTTGGGGCGGCGCAAGGCTGGAGTTTTGCTGGCAATCGCCTCGCATAATTCCACAAGGCGCTGGCCACGCGCCCCATCGCAATCATGGCGACCTTGGCGCAGGGCCATATAAAAATCATCTATACTGGCGCGGATGGAACGGAAAAACGGATCGGAGCGTTTCAACAGTCGCGCCTGCGCCGCAAAATAGCGCCCGGTCTCCAATAGCGCCTGTCCGGCGGTGCTGGCCCCTTCGCCAAGCCCGAGACGCATATCCTCAATCACATCAAGATAAGCGCCGGGACTGCGTGAGATTATGCGATTGGCGAGGTAATCGGCCCGCGCCATGCCATCGCCTCCATGCAATTCCAGTGACCAGTCGTGAAAGCTCTCACCCAAAGCGATTTGCATTTGCGCCGGGCCCTGAGGCGAAGAAAACCCAAGCTGCCATGAAGTTACAAGCTCAATGCCATTGGCATATTCTTTTTTCGCCCCCGGTGTCACCGTCTCTAATGTCAGCGGCCCCATAATATCGTCGAGCTGGCTAAGCGGATGCACCGCCTGCTCCAGCAATAGGTTCAAAGGCGAAGCAAACATCCAATGGCCAAACTGACCCGCCGCAAGCTGGCGCAAAGGCATGATATAATTCACATGGGCGCGGCGCACCGGACCAATGTGATTGGCCGCGAGTGCTTTTTTCAATTTCAGATGGGCCGGGTGGAAAATGAAATTTTGATTGGTCCGCAAAGATGTCTTTGCCCGTGCCGCCAGCGCAAGCATTTCAGCCCCATGGGCGGCAGTATCGGCGATTGGTTTTTCCACCAGCACCGCCTTGCCCGCCTCCAAGGCCGGCAACGCCACCAGATGATGAAAATCAGGCGGGGTCAGCACATGAACCACATCAACCTCGGCGCTTGCCAGCGCCTCATTCAAATTATCGAAAACACGATCGATTCGGTTGGCTTTGGCAAAATCTGCCGCCCGTTTACGGTTAACATCCATCACCCCAAGGCAGGAAGCCCGCGGGTTTAAGGCCAGCGCCTGTGCATGAACCGCAGCAATATTGCCGGTACCGATGAGAACTGCCTTGGTCACAAAAACCCCCAGGGTTAAAAAAGCGCGCCAGAAATCAAGGTGTTAAAAGCCCAAAATGGGAAACACACCCGATAATTGCACAAATTGCACCAAATAGCGGGTTCGGGTTGCAGGGAAGGTCAAGATTTTCGGGGAAAATCACCGATTTAAGGGTGAATATTAGCCATTGACCTCACGAACCGCTTTGCCTATCTATCCGCTTCACTTCGTGAGGGCCCATAGCTCAGCTGGTAGAGCAACTGACTTTTAATCAGTAGGTCACAGGTTCGAATCCTGTTGGGCTCACCATTTTTCCTGTTACGCTCGCGGGCTGTTTCGCGCTTCGCGCTGCCCAGCGAGCGCGGCGCCCATCTTTTTTCAAGATTCGCGCCGGGACTGCGGCCTGCCCCCGCATAGGCGGGGGTCGCAGCCCTACTAGGTTTTAGTTTCTTCTTTAATTTAAGTGATTTTCAATAGGCTGTTGCGCCCTCATCCTGAGCGAAATCGAAGGATAGCTCTTGGCAACCAGTGCCCCCTATTCTTCCTTGCCCACATCTGCAAATCGAATGTCTGTGACATCGATGATATAAAACGGGAAATAATCTTCTGTGCCGAAATTATTGCCGGCCTCTATATGGGTTGGCAGGTAAAAGCCTTCGAACTCGCGGAACTCTGACAAAGTGCCGCCAAAGGGTTGCAGGCGAAAAACCTTTTCAGGATTGGCATTGGTCCAGCGCTGGAAACTGACAATTATTGGCCTGCCCTCTTCGTCCACTGTCACCTCAACGGCCTGTTGCAAATCTCCCCGCGTGATAATCGCGCGGGCGGTGTTGTCATCAACTTCCTGCCAAACCACATTAGAGTCGGCCACATTGGGGCCGGGCAAAAGGGCCGCCGGGGTCCAGAACAGGGCTTCGGCCACATAGCGACCATAGGCGGCACGAGCGTGGTCTTTATCGCCGCCCATGCGCGCCACGGGGATAAATTCCATCAGCCAGAACCTTGTCCATTCGCCACTGTCTGAGCCGGATATGCGCATGGCCCCGCGTGATGCTTGCATTTTCCAGACAAAGCCATTGGGCGCGGCAAGAATTTGCCTTGCGCTCATGCTCATATAATCGGGTGCTTGCTTGCTGCCGAGGCTGAACTGCCCATGCATGGAAATTTCTGCGATAGTGTAAAGCGGCGTGCCCTCTTTAATGCTATAGCGAAAATAGCGCTGCGCCGGAGCGGGCAGCGTTTCGATTATTTTTTCATTAAATAAAGCAGGTGTTTCCGGTTGGCCTGCAGCAAGCTGCTGCCACATTATCTTATCGGCGCAATGATCGCTCTAGCGCCAACCCAGCAGGGCCACAAGCACCAAAAATAAAATGACAAAAATAATTTTCACCACCCAGCCCTTTAAAAAAACCCGCTGCTTTCTATTTGGGTTTTAAAAGCGGCGTTTAAAGAACCTCAGCTTAAATCTTTTTTACCGGTTGGCGCAAAACGGTTTTTAGTTTTTCCGGGGCTGTTTTGCGCGGATCGCCTATATAGATTTCATGGTGAAGGCCATGGCATTGCGGCGCTATATCCGCTATGATTTACTTAACCCCCCTCATAGAAGGCCCCCTCATAGAAGGATTATCCTTATGCGTTATTCATCTCCTCTCATTGCTTCTGCCTTCCTTTCCAGCGCCTTACTGCTTGGTGCCTGCTCTCAAGAAGTGGAAACTAACTTTTCTTCTGATGAAAGCGGTGAGGAACAACCCGCCCTGTCGGAAATGGCGCAGGCCCTTGAAAGTGCGGATATTGCAACCATAAGGGCGAAATATGAGGCGGGTGAGTGGACGTCTGAACAGGTGGTGCGGGCCTATCTGGAGCGCATTACGGCCATGAATGGCGATATCAATGCGATTATTTCCTTGAACCCAGATGCGCTGGATGTGGCGCGAGCGCTGGATGCGGAACGCAAGGAAGGCAATAGTCGCGGTCCCCTGCATGGTATTCCGGTTTTGGTGAAAGATAATATTGAAACCGCCGACAATATGCCGACCACCGCCGGGTCGCTGGCTTTGAAAGATAATTTTACTGGCCGTGATGCGCCTTTGATTGCCAATTTGCGCGCCGAGGGTGCGATTATTCTCGGCAAGACCAATCTTTCCGAATGGGCCAATTTTCGCGATTATGATTCCATTAGCGGCTGGAGCGCCATTGGTGGGCAGACCCGCAATCCTCATTATCTTGACCGCTCCCCTTGCGGCTCCTCCTCCGGTTCCGGCGCGGCCATGGCAGCCTCTTTTGCCGCCGCAACCATTGGCACTGAAACCGATGGCTCGATCATCTGCCCGGCCAATGCCAATGGGGTGGTTGGTTTCAAGCCGACCCTTGGTCTCATCTCGCGCACTTATGTGGTGCCGATTGCCATTACCCAGGACACTGCCGGGCCGATTACCAAATCGGTGATGGACGCAGCAATGATGGCAAGCGCCATGGCGGGAAGCGATGAAAATGATCCCGCGACCCAACATGCTGACGCCAGAAAAAGCGATTTGACCACGGGCTTGAGTGCAGAGGCTCTTTCCGGCATGCGCATTGGCGCTTTGCATGTGGCTATTGGCAATGACCCTCGAGTAAAAGCGCTGTTTGAAGAAAATCTTGAGGTTTTGGAAAAAGCTGGTGCGGTGATTGTTGATATTGAAGAGTTTGAGCAAAGCCCGACCCTGTGGGCTGATGAGTTTGAAGTTTTGAAATATGAATTCAAAGCGAGCCTTAATGATTATCTCGCCAGCACCCCAGATAATATTTCCGTGCGCTCCATGGAAGATTTGATTGCGTTTAACGACGAGACCCCACGCGAGCTTGCTTTGTTTGATCAAAGAATTTTGCGCGATAGCGTTTCTATGGCCGGACTTGATGATCCCAAATATTTGGAAATTCTGGAACGGCTGAAAAGAAACGCCCGCGAAGACGGCATTGATAAAATGCTTGAGGAATATGAGGTGGATATTCTGGTCTCGCCGTCAATGATGCCGGCCTTTTTGATTGAGCCTGTTTATGGGGATCAGTTTATTGGCGGCACCGGATGGACCGGCATGGCCGCCATTGCCGGCTATCCGCATTTGGCTGTGCCCATGGGCGATATTCGCGGCCTGCCGATTGGCTTGTCGTTTATTGGCGGCAAATGGCAGGACGGCAAAGTTTTGCAGGCAGGTTATGCCTATGAGCAGGCTTCACAAAAGCGCATGAGTCCGGGTTTTGTAACTTCAACCCATGACGTGCCGGAAATTAAAGCCGCGCAGGAGAAGTTTTAGTTCTACTAAAACTCTTCATCCTCTGGCGCGCCTATTTCATTTGAAGGAATGGCGTAGGAGCCCGATAGCCAGCGATTGAGGTCCACATCTTTGCAGCGCTTTGAGCAAAAGGGTTTGAACTCTGCTGCCATGGGTTTTTCACATAAGGGGCATTGGGGGTGGTTTTTACTGTCTTGTTTATCGCTCATGGGTTTCCTCTAATGTCCCATTTCTTCTCGCCGAGATCATAGGTTTTCACTATCGAAAAACGCTGTCCATAGTGCGCTGCCAGCCTTATCTGCCAGTTCGGATTGTTTTCGCTTTCCGCAAATAATGCAGGCGCGAGGGTGATTTCAAAACTTTCGCTGCGGTCTGCTGCTAAAGCCTGTTCCAATTCCCGCACCGCCTTGGCCAGCAAAACCCATGGGCGATAGCGTCGGCCCGGGCGCTTGTCGCGGGTTTTCTGCGTTAGCTGAAACAGCAGTGATGGCATCGGGCGGGGCAAGGTCAGATGCAATAAGCCGCTGCCAAGAAACGGTCCGACCTTTGCCTTTGCTGGCAGGCGTTTTTTCATGGCGGCCAGAATCTCCTCGCGGGCGCTATAGGCTTCATTTGGAAAATCAATCACAATCTGCCCGCCAAGCCCACGCGCTCTTATTTGCGTGGCCAGCACTGGCAGGGCAGTTTTGACGGATTTTATAATCGCGCCCTTTTTCGATTGCCCAAGCCCGCTGCCAAGATTGAAATCAATCGCCGTCAGAGCTTCCAGCTCATCAAACACCAAAGATGCGCCATCTTTGAGGTCTAGCTCCCACGCCAAGGCCTCGTCAAAGGCTTCATCAAGTTCGGCTTCTTCATCGCCTGTCAAATCGCGTAAAATTATATCCTGTGCCTGAAGCAAAGGCGCGACATCGCTCATATGATTTGTGGCAATTTTGATCTGCCCCTGCCCGGCTTCAAGAAAGTCCAGCAGGCCTCCAAGGGGGGATGGTTCTGTAATTTCTGGCGGGGGTTTGCCCGAAGCAATTTCTAAAATCGGGCCTTTATTATCACTGCCAAGGCGTTTAATCAGGGCAGTGACTTTTTGTCCTTCGCTAAGAATTTGTTTTTGACGCAAGGGCAGAAACCCGTCACGCCCGCCCCCTTGCAGCTCTATGAAAACTACACCAAGCGCTTTATCCACGCGGCTTATTTTTCCTGCGACACGCATGCCCGGAAAATAAACCGGGGTTTTGCTATTGGCCGGAATTTCATAAAGCGCGGTAAGCTGCCCGCTTTCCTTGATCATTGCCCGATGGGACACGGCCCCTATTTGCAAATAAATTAGCCGCGCCATTTATTCAGCCACTTTCAGCCCGGCGCCTTTCAACAGGCAGGCAGTTTCATAAAGCGGCAGGCCGACAATGCCGCTATAAGAGCCGTGAATGGCAATCACATGGGCCGAGAACAGCCCCTGAATACCATAACCTCCGGCCTTGCCACGCCATTCATCGCTTTTAACATAGGCTTCGATTTCGCTATCGCTGAGGCGCTTGACCTTGACCCGCGCCTTACTGCAACGGGCGGTTTTGCGACCCTCACCATCTATCAGCGCAATCGCCGTTAGCACAATATGGGCACGCCCCGATAAAAGCTTTAAGCAATCGCGGGTCTCTTGTTCGGTTTCTGTTTTGGGTAAAATCCGCCGCCCGACCGCCACCACCGTATCGGCCCCAAGCACCAAAGCCCCTTTATTGCGCTCGATAACCGCCTCGGCTTTTTCGCTTGCCATGCGCTCCGCATAAATCCGCGGCGTCTCTTTGGCCCGCACAGATTCATCAATATCCGCCGGAAGAATTTCCGTCGGCGTCACACCAATCTGAGCCAGAAGCTGTTTTCGACGCGGGGAAGCGCTGGCCAGAATCAGCTTCGTCATAAGATTATTTGAAACGGAAAGTGATGCGACCTTTGGTCAGGTCATAAGGGGTCATCTCGACCAGCACCTTGTCGCCAGCAAGAACACGAATGCGGTTCTTGCGCATTTTGCCCGCCGTATGGGCAATGATTTCGTGGTCATTTTCCAGACGCACGCGAAACGTCGCATTGGGAAGCAATTCCTCAACCGTGCCGTTAAACTCCAATAACTCTTCTTTCGCCATAAACTACCTTTCATTGGCCACGGGCAAAACCGCCCGCCGCCCTTCCAAATGGGGTGAAATGCCAGTAAAATCAAGCACTCCCGCTGTTTTTTCAATTCTGCCCTTTGTTGCCAAAGCGCTCTTTCATCCGGCGTTCTAGCACATTTAGCGCGTCGCGATAGGCCTCCATCATCTGATCTCTAGCCCCCTTGATATCGGTCGGATTGGGGATATTCCAAAATTCAATTGCGGGCGCGCCCTGATCGGCTGCTTTTTGTTCCTTGGCCGCCTGCTCTGCTTGCGGGGTCAGGGCCACTATGAGGTCAAATTCCGATAAATCGAGCGAGGCAATGGTTCTGGTTTTGCGTGTCCCTAATTCGAGATTTACCTCGGCCAAAATGGCATCCACAAAGGGGTCTTGCGGCCCTGCATAAACCCCGGCGGATTCAACCCGCACCTTGTCGCCCAATAAATCCCGCGCCAATGCTTCAGCCATGGGCGAGCGAATGGAATTCATGGTGCAAGCAAATAGAATTGCTTTTGGGGTTTGATGCGCGCCGCTCACGAGACATTTCTCAGATGAAAAGAACAAATGAGGGTGAACAGTCTTCGCGCCGTATCAAAATCAACTTCGATTTTTCCTTTCAAACGCTCTAGCAGGATTTCCGAGCCTTCATTATGGATCGCTCGCCTTGCCATATCGATGGTTTCGATTTGCTCCGGCATCGCCTCGCGAATGGCTTCGAAATAACTTTCGCATAACATGAAATAATCTTTGATGATTTTACGAAAAGGCGACATCGACAAATGCAACTGGCCAACAAGTTCATCATTTTGCTGGCGAATATCAAAGACCAGTCTTTTCTCATGCACCGAAAGCAGCAAATGATAAGGCCCTTTGCCAACGGGCGTATTATCGGCCAATGGCTCAAAACTATTATTTTCCAAAAGGTCATGCACCGCAATGCGCCGTTCATGGACGATCACTTCTGACGCTGTCACCAGCGAGGCTTCATCAAGCTCTATGCGAACAAGGCGTGAAAGATTATCGCTCACGAGATGTTAGACCTTGTGATCCGGTTTGTTTTGCGTGCGCCATGGAGCAGAAATATCGTGCATCTCGCCATTCAGGCTTTCAACTTCCAACATAATCGCGCCGCCACCAGCCAAATCAATCAAAATCACGCCGCTGCCCTCTTCGCCTGGCTCAAAGCGCATAGCGAGAATTTCAACAACAGATTTGGGCGCATCAAGGCGCAGATTTTTGGTTTTGACCCCTAGCACATCATCAAAATGCATACCCGCCCGTACCCGCGTAAACGGGCCAAAGCGTTTTTTCACCCCGTCTTCCCAGACAAAGCGATTGGCGACGAGCGCAAAGCGGCGCTGATCCGGGAAAAAGCCCATATCACCAATTTTCGCCACCGCGTCCTGAAACAGAGAAGAGATGACAAGAATATCTTCCTTGTCAGCGATTTGCATGTGTAGCGGTTTAATGTTTTGTGCCATTGGCCCTATCTAGTCCGTCTCGGGCACGCGCTCAACCAGCGCGCCGACATTTTGCAGTTTGCTGGCAAGATTTTCAAAGCCCCGATCGAGATGATAGAGCCGCGAGACCATGGTTTGCCCCTCTGCCCCCAATCCGGCAATCACCAGCGACATGGAGGCCCGCAAATCGGTCGCCATGACCGGCGCGCCTTTCAGGCGGTCCTTACCGCGCACTGTCGCCAATTGCCCGTCAATATGGATATCCGCCCCCATGCGCGCCAGTTCCGGGGCGTGCATATAGCGGTTTTCAAATATTGTCTCTTTAATGCTGGATGTGCCTTCGGCGGTTGTCATCATCGCCATAAACAGCGCTTGAAGGTCGGTTGGAAAGCCCGGGAAAGGCTGGGTGACAATATCCACCGCTTGCAATTTTTTGCCGTTTTTCTTGACCCGTAAGCCGCGCTCGCTGTCTTCAATTTCAAGCCCGGTCTCGCGCAAAGAAGAAAGCGCTGCGCCGAGAAGTTCCGTCCGGGCATTGGTCAAAATCACCTCGCCGCCGGCAATTCCCACCGCCATGGCATAGGCCCCGGTCTCAATCCGGTCCGGCAATACACTATGGGCAACACTGCCAAGGCTGGTAACGCCGTCAATCTCGATGGTTGAACGCCCGGCGCCTTTAATCTTCGCACCCATAGCGTTTAAACAATCGGCAAGATCAGCAATTTCTGGCTCACGGGCAGCGTTTTGCAGCACTGTTTTACCTTGGGCCAAAACCGCCGCCAGCATTGTGTGTTCGGTTGCCCCCACGGAGACGAAGGGGAAACTAATCTCTGCCCCTTTAAGCCCGCCTTTGGCGCTGGCAATCACATAGCCTTCATCAAGCTCAATCTTTGCGCCCAAAGCTTCCAGCGCTTTTAAATGCAAATCCACAGGCCGCGCACCAATAGCACAGCCGCCGGGAAGCGAAACTTTTGCCTCCTCTTCGCGGGCCAGCAAAGGCCCCAGCACATTAAAGCTGGCGCGCATTTTGCGGACAATGTCATAAGGCGCAACCCGCGAGGTAATCTTTGGCGTATGCAAAGAAAGACGATTGCCATCGCGCTCGGCAATAGTGCCGTGATTTTCCAACAGGCGCATAAGCTGGCGAACATCGGCCAGATCTGGCACATTGGAAAGGCTGACCTTTTCTTCGCTTAGCAGGGTTGCCACCATCACTTTGATCGCCGAGTTCTTCGCCCCGGAAATGGGAATATCCCCATAAAGCGGCCGCCCGCCAATTATTGCCAATCTGTCCATGAAAATCCTATTTGGGTGATTTCGCCGCAGCTTTGCGTCGCTTTATATTCGCTTTTAGCGCCGCCGCCAGCTTTTCTTCACGGGTGCGCTTTGCCCGCCCTTTTGCGTCCCCCACGGGTTTGCCCGGGGAGGAAGGCGGATTTGCGGCCATTTCGCGCGCATTATCGGGTTTTTTATCGCTCATAGAGGATTTAGGAAATAGCAGGGACAAGGGGGCAGAAGCAAGGCTTGAAGCAAATGGCGGTCCCATTAGCCACCTCCTAGCCGGAGCGGCTATAGGCTTCCTTCATCCATGCCTTTACATCCTTGTCGAAATCGCTCGACGATTCCAGCCTGACGCGGTGGCTGCACATGGCGTTATAGGTTTCGAGGCGGGCTGTTGGTTTATCGCCTTTCAAAGCGAGCCCGAGATCAATGCGGGTTTTTGTCGCCGGAATGATGAGTGCAAATTGTTTGGCTCGGCGCAGGCTGACGCTGGTTTTCTTCGGGGCAAGTTCCACATCCTTGCCCAAAGACCGGGCATATTTGACAATTTTTTCGTAAAGTGGGCGCAGAGCAGCTTTGCCGCCATCATATTGCGCCGCCACGAGGTCGGTCTCCTGTCCGCTATCTTTAGCCTTGGTGGCGATAAGATTGGCAAAGCCATGGCTTACCCCATGCTCTTCCTTCAGGAATTTGACAATCTGCCCGTGCTTTTCCAACCCGCTTTTAGCAATCAGCCTGACCCAATCCTTTAACGGCTTTCCGGTTTTCTCCGGAATGTTTGCCAGCATGGTTGCGAGCGCTTTATCTGGTGATGCTGCCATTTTCTTGTTCCCCTCTTTTCCGTTTAAAGTTTGGAAATTTTATCAAACGGCCAGTTTTTTGTTTGCGATGCTTTGGGTGTCCAAGGCTGGAACAAGCCCATCATGCCAAGCATCATCCGCCCACCAAAAGAGGGTCTGCCGGTTTCAACCACGGCCTTGAAGGTTTCGACAATAAATTTGCCGCCCTGCGCCATGCCTTGTTGTGTCTTGGTCCCTTCCGGCACATTGGTGGTGATGAGAGAAAACTCAACACCGCCCTCAACCTCTTTTAATTCATAAGTGACAATGCAAGGGGGGTCGTCATGGCCGGTGAATTTGAAAGAATGGGAATAACGATGCGGCGGGTCAAACGCCAACACCTTGCCGACGACACTGCGAAACGCGCCATTGGGTGTTTCCATGGCAAAGGGCGCGCCAACAGCAAGCCCCTTCTCGGTTTTGCAAACCGCCCCAAAAAAGAATGGCAAAACCTCGTCGGTTTTCACCAGCTCCGACCAGACCTTCTCAATCGGGGCGTTGATCAAAACTTTGTAAATCGCCTTTTCGGCCATTTTCGTTTCAGTTTTTTCTTCTGTGTTCATTTTTGTTCCTCCCTCTTGGCGGCCTGTTCAGCCGCATATTTTATTGTTGTGAGTTTGCTCGCCCAATGGCCGGAAAACGCATCGGTCCAGCGATCATAAATCATCTGTATAGGGACAATATTGAGATAAAGCCGCCGCGTGCGCCCCTCGCGCTCGCTGATAATGAGACCAGCGGATTCCAGCACGCTGAGATGATTCATGACAGCAATCCGGCTGGTATCAAAATGCGCCGCCAGCTTCCCCACAGGCTGTCCCGGCGCATCGCGCAAAATATCCAAAATCTCCCGCCGCGTCTTATGGGAAAGCGCATGGAATAGCTGATCCATATCCTCATTAGAAATCATGTAATTACATTATTACATGATTATTGACGAGTCAAGTGAGGGGCTTGTCAAATGAAGCTTTGCCTTCCTATCAAGAATTGCATCCTGCCATTTTTCAATCCCCGCTTTCGCGGGGCAGGCAGGCGCTTAGATGCGATAGTGAAATACAAAGAGATGCCGTTTGAGGCTGCTCCAAAACTTGTCCTTCGTTTTTCCTTTGGAAAAAGCCGACTGCCGTCGGCGAGCTTCGCTTATTTTCTGTCCCCCGGACAGAAAATTTCGGCTTCGCCGAACCAGCGAAGCTGGTGCTGCCGGGGAGATTTGAACTCCCGACCTCTCCCTTACCAAGGGAGTGCTCTACCCCTGAGCTACGGCAGCCAATAGGCTGAAAAGTGCCAGTTTCCTTACTTCCCACCACCCTAGGGGTCAACAGCAAAAGGAGCAAAACCTGCCAAACCTGCAAAAACCCGCCCAAATCCGGCTGCATAAAACCTACATGGAGACTTCGCCAATTGTCCAAACAAGCCCCTTATCGGTGCCAATTATCAACAATTCTATTGGCCGTAAGGCACAGGAAAGGGCTAATATCGGAAGGCAAATTAAAAGGAGAGTTTTGCCCTTGTCGATTTCAAAAGCCCAATCCGCCCCGAAAAAAAGCAGGGCCGCAATAAAGCAGCCCATTATCTCGGTTGGTGCGGTTATTTTCCGTGGTGCTGAAGTTTTGCTTATCAAGCGCGCCAAGCCGCCCTTTAAGGGTCATTGGTCGATCCCCGGCGGCAAGGTCGATTATGGGGAAAGTTTGGAAACCGCCCTTGCCCGCGAGGTGGGAGAGGAAACCGGGGTCGAGATTCGTATTCTTGGCCTCATTAATGCCTTTGAATCCCTGCCTGATGGGGCGGGCTTGGAACCCCCTGAGCCTCATTTTGTCATGCTCGACTATGTGACAGACTGGGTGCGTGGGGAACCACAGGCAAACGATGATGCCGAGGAGGCAGAATTTATGCCCTTTGACGAAGCCTTGAGTCGATTAGCTTGGGACCAGACCCGCCTAGCGCTGCAACAGGCCAAAGCGGCCCGCAACAGAATACGAAAATAACACGGAGTTTTAAGTCCTGTGATAAAAAAATATTTTACCCTGATGGTTCTCGCGATGTTTTCTTTTTTTACCGCCTCGGCAAAAGCCGAGTCTGAGCCGGTTCTTGAATTAACCGATGAGGGGCTGCAAGAGTTCATAGCTGACCAACAGACCCGAAGCAGCCTTGTGAGCATTGGCGCGCTGGTCATGGTCGATGGTAAAATTATTGCCAAAGCGGCGGTGGGCGAGCGCAAAAAGAACAGTGGCATCATGGTTACGGTTGATGACCAATGGCATATGGGCTCGATCAGCAAATCCATGACGGCGACCCTGATTGGCTCTCTCGTTGAGGAAGGCTTGCTGGCATGGGATATGACCCTGCCGCAAATGCTGCCCGATATGGCCATGGATGAAAGCTGGAATGAGGTTACTTTGCATCATTTGCTGACCCACACTTCCGGCCTGCCGGGGAATTTCCCAGCTAGGGTGCAATTCATGCGCCCCACCGATCTTGCCGAACGCCATCAAACACGCCTTGATGTGCTGGAAAAGGTTTTGGCAAAACCGGCCAAATCACCACCGGGCAAAAAGCTTCTCTATTCCAATATCGGCTACACGCTGGTGGGGGCGATTGCTGGCGAGGTCACTGGCAGCAATTGGGAAACATTAATTCAGGAAAAACTGTTTGCGCCCTTGGGGCTTGATAGCGCCGGTTTTGGCCCGCCCATGGGAGAAGGTGAAATTGATCAGCCTTGGGGCCATCGCACTTTGTTTTTTGTAAAAGGATCAAGAAGTCCCAAAACTGAAAATGCCGACAATACACCAATCATCGGTCCTGCCGGCACGGTACATATGACCATGGCTGATCTTGCCCGCTATGGCTATGAGCATTTGCTTGGCGACAAGGGCCAAGGCGCGCTGCTTTCCGCCAAGACCTATAGTGAATTACATCGGCCTTTTCTTGAAAATTACGCCTATGGCTGGGTCATTGTCGAAGAACCCTGGGCCGATGGCCGAATGTTCTGGCATAATGGCTCCAACACTATGTGGTATGCGCTTTTAATGGTCTTACCGGAGAAAAACGCTGTACTGGTTTTTGTCACTAATGATGGTTCTATCGGCAAAGCAGATGAGGTTTTCAGAGAACTGGCCATACGCATTGCCCGTGAAATAGAACCGGCCTCGACAATGCCATAATCTGGCTGATAAACTCATATTTATGAAATTGAAGCTCTCATTTTTCCTTGTTCTGCTTGTGGTTGCCTTGCCTGTGATGGCAGGCAATGCCATGGCGCAGGCGACCGCCGATGAACGGGCGGGGTTTCAATCGCGTCAGGAAACCTTGGTGGCGCTGGCGGAAACCTTGGGGGCCTTGCATGAATTGCGCAAGCTGTGTCGCTCTTATGATAGGCCGGATTTATTCCGTGACCGGATGAAAGAGCTGATCGCGCTGGAAGAACCAACCCCGCCAATTCAATCGGCCATGGTCGAAGGTTTTAACCGTTCGCGCCGAGAAGTTGCCGCGCGTTATGACTGGTGCTCGTCTGATGCAGAACAGGAAATGCGCCAGCTTGCCGAAATCGGTCAGCAACAGGCCCGCAATCTCGGCGAGCCTTTGCGGGCGGTTGAGGGCTATGATTATTATCCGGGGGTTGAAACCGTTGAAGG
>WFQB01000189.1 GCA_015487305.1 Parvularculaceae bacterium
GAAGAAAATACACCCCGACGCGGCAATGTGCTGGGCTCGCGCACGGTTGGTGGCGCGGTTGTCGCTGGCACGGCTGGAGCCGCCGGTGCTGGCGCTACCATGATCAATGATGAAGAAGAGCAGCCCCCAACGCCGCCTGACCCCGATGCAGGAACAGGCAGCACCGAAACAGGCACTGAAGTGCAAACCCCGCCGCCTGACCCAACCGGGCCAAGCCGCAATGATTTTGTGGAAGCCTTTCAAATAGGCGCTGGCGTGCTTGTGGTGCTGGCGGTAATTTATATTCTGTTGGCACGCATTGATGACTGGTTCAAATTCCGCCGTTAGAATTCACCAAGCACCTAATCAATACGCGCTCGAAAGGACAGGCTGAAATTTGGGTCTGGTGTGCCCGATGCCATCGCCCCTTTGGGGTTAAAGCAAATATAAGTAACCGCCGGATCATAGCCTGCCGTTGGTGTATAGGTACAAGCAGCAAAATTGACCGGCTTGGTCGCGCTATTGGAATAGGCGACATCGCTGGCATAGGTGAAGGTCAGCCCCGCCCCTATTTGCGTAAAAGAAACGGGATCGGTTTCAGGGCCGGCATCATCTATATCACCATTGTAAAAAGTAACTTCCGGCGGCAGTGCATCAATAATTTCAATCGAGTCCACATCTGCCGCCCCGGACCCGGTATTGGTTGCGGTAATTGTGTAAATAACATCATTGCCCGGCACTGCGTAGAGTCCCAAAGCCCCCGGATCAAAAACATTTATGGTTTTGGAAGCTCCGAGCGAAGCTGCGCCGCTGAAGCTAATGGCATAATCCTCAACCTCACCATCATTGGCCAAGGCGGTTGCGCTTAGAGAGGCGGTACTGCTCCAGCGAAAGCGGGCATAGGTCTGCGTGCTGGTAGCCGTTCCCGGAATCGGAACTGAAAGCGTGATTAACCCATCGCCATCAATGTCCTGAACATTGGTCGCAATCTGCTCGCCCGCATCGGTGAAATTATTATTGCCGTTAAAGTCAATCCAAGCCTGCAAATACCCTCCCGGGCCATTGACGATAACCGGTATGGAAGCCGTTGCTCCTCTCGTCAGCGATGGAAAGCTAACGCCATCCTCATCATCAGGCGTGCCTGTATTGTCATCCCCATCGGCATTGACGCCGGGGGTTGCGGCCGCCTCGCGATCCGGATTTTGCGCCCCCAAACGCATGCCATTGGCGATCAGATGCGAGGGCGTGCCATAAGCCGATGGCGCATCACTATAATCAATACCCCGCGGACAAAAGGAAAGGTCATGCAAAGCAACCGCCTGTTGCGCCGGGTTAGAGCTTGCCGAAGGGCCAGAGCCATAAAACAGCCGGACCTCATCAACCGGTGTCAAAAAAGTAAAAGTGGCATTGCCATCGGCATCAGCGCTGGCGCTGGCCGCAACCCCATATATGCTATTCCCGGCAATATCATTGGCCACATCATCGGTTAGAACCGCCGACACAACCGAGCCGTTGAGATAACCATAAGCGATTACCTCATCGACAAAATTTGGGTTTGCAAAACTTCTATCCACATCGAAAATCGTAAATTGTAAATTATCAACCCCGCGACCGGCTGGCCCAATATTGATGGTCAATAAAAGTTCGCTCGAAGAGGAGGTGAAATTGACCAGCCATTGCAGGGAATCCTGTCCTGTGCCAAAGCCTCCGGTAAGAAAGTTTGACACCAGAGGCGATTGACCACCAAAACTGCCGCTGTTTTGAAACGCACTGGTATCACCAGAAAAGGCAAAATCAAACAGGGTTGAGTTTACCGTCACCGATCCGGTCAGATCACCATTATTCCAGTTCGTGACATTATCCCAATCAAGATTTTCCAAAGGTGCGTTGCAGGAAAGGCTTGGAGCAACTCCGGCAGTACCACCAACATTGATATAGACAGACCCGGTATCGTCTTCTCCGGGGAGCGTATCTCTATTATCCGGCGTTGAATCCGGGTCCGGCAGGGAGCTTGCCGTCACCTCGGCAACAAAGGAGCCACTGCCGGTTGAACTGGCGATGGCGGTGATTTGCAAACTTGTTGACCCGCCAAAACCAAGGCTTGAAGGCAAGGTCCATATTCCCGTAACCGGATTATAAGCCCCGCCCCCATTATCAGAAACATAAGTCAAACCAGAGGGAAGTTGCGCAAAAACCTCAATGCCGCTCGCCGTGTCCGACCCAGCATTATCAATTTGAACATTAAGGGTAATGCTTGCGCCAGCGCTCGGCGTGGCATCGCTGGCTGAAACAGTTACGGATAAATCTGCTTGTGGTGGTGCCGCCGTTAAAACCAGCGCGGCCTCGCGATAATTACCACTGTCCCCGCCAAACTGATCACATATCTCCAGCTGCCAGTTACCATTGGAAACCACACCATCAAGGGCGCTCAAAGAGCCTTGCGGCCTTAAAGTAAATTGAAACGGCGTTGTATTGTGATTTGCGTTATTGCCTGCATAGGTCGATCCTGCCTCATCATCAAAACGCACACTGACATTATTGGCCCCGCCCCCGGCTCCGGTTACAAACTCAACATTGGTCCCGCCTGGCGCGCGCAAGGTCATGCGAATATCCCCGCGATAGGTATGGTTCATCAAAACAGCGATATCCACATCAGCCACGGTGAAAACATCAGGTACCGAAAAACTTCTGATCAATGGCGAGGAACAAGGCGCTGTGCTTTCGTTCACAACAGGAAAAGATCCGGGCGTATCAGTATAGGTAAATTGAGCAAAGGCAGATGAAACAGACAGCACAAACAGGCTCAATACGCCCGCCAAAGGTTTTGTGAAGCTTTTGATGCTGAATATCTGGCTTATCCAATATGGTCGTTGTCTGGCCATTGGTGGATTTGCCCCCCCGAAAATAAAACTCTATCTCGCCTTCGCACGAAAAGCGTGATCGATAGAATGCCAATGGCGCAGTAAATATTTCTTTAACATTTGCGCGCAGATATATGTCACCTTTTGCAAATGCCTATCAATCAATCCGGGCCCTGAAAGAGAGGCTGAATAGCGGATCGGGCGTCCCCGACGCCATCGCCCCTTTGGGATTAAAGCAGATAAAGGTGACCGCCGGATCATAGCCCGCCGCTGGTGTATAGGTGCAAGCTGCAAAATTTGCCGGTTTTGTGACTGCATTTGAAAAGGCAATATCGGTCGCATAGGTAAAGGTCAGCCCTGCCCCTGTTTGGCTGAAAGAAACCGGATTAACTTCCGGGCCAGCATCATCAATATCGCCATTATAGAAAGTCACTTCCGGCGGCAGGGCATCAATGATCTCTATGGAATCAGTATCCGCCGGGCCGGTGCCGGTATTGGTGACAGTGATAGTATAAATCATATC
>WFQB01000190.1 GCA_015487305.1 Parvularculaceae bacterium
AGCGTCAGATGTGTATAAGAGACAGCACAAAATTTGCTGACCTGAATATGCCAACACCGGAAGCTATTCAGGAAGGTTTTGAAAAAATGACTGAATCTTTCGGCGATATTGGCGAGATTAGCAAAGCCAATGCTGAAGCAGCGATTGAAGCTGCGCAGATTTCTGCCAAAGGCATGGAAAATGTGTCGCAGGAAGCTGCTGCCTATAGCAAAGAAATGTTCGACAAAAGCGTTGAAGCTGCCAAAGCTCTGACCACAGCCAAAAGCCCGCAGGAATTCATTGAATCACAAACTGAATTCACCCGTTCAGTGATCGAGTCGCAAATGGCACAATTTGCCAAAATGACCGAGTTGATGACAGGTGTCACCAAGCAGGCTGCCGAGCCTCTGGCCCAGCGCTATACTGCAATGGTCGACAAAGCACAAAGCTTTCGCGGCTAATTTCTGCAGATAATTCTGTAAAAGGAGGCACGCTTTAGGGCGTGCCTTTTTTTGGTTTTTTCGCTCGCGGGCTGTTCTGCCCGAACTTTGTTCGGTCAGGCCCTGCGCGGGCGCGGCAAACGATTGCCGAAGCGCGGTCGCGCTTGCTGGTTCGATCAGGAGATTACTCATCCTTGAGGTGCCCGAAATAGTCGGGCCGCGGACCCGCTGTACCAGCGTTAGAGCGGCGAGGGGCAGTCAACAGGGGCGTATGGATTTGCCTGTAATCATCACTTTTGCGCCAGAAGCACCAATAATCCCTATTAAATCTCTGAAATCTTGGAAAAAAATATTCAAACCCCACATTAACGACATCATGTTAGAATAGTATTATGGGGCCAAACCTCTATATGCTGATGCCTGTTAAGTAGAACTTTGTTAAGAATTATCGGACCGATGAGAGCTGAGTGCGACAACCATAATTATTCCAAGAGCCATTCCATCTGGTGTGGCAGTGAGGATGATCGCCCCCGTGAGCATGAAGGGGGTGAGACCAGCACACTGGTCAGGGAAAAGACCAAAACCAAGCGGCCATCGCTCTATAAGGTGCTGCTGCTGAATGATGATTACACACCGCAGGAGTTTGTGGTTTGGCTTTTACAATCGGTGTTCAACCGAAACCCCGAGGATGCCATGCGGATCATGCTCCATGTGCATAAAAATGGTGTCGGAATATGCGGTGTTTATACATTTGAAGTGGCAGAAACCAAAGTGACCCAAGTGATGGAATTGTCACGGCAAAATCAACATCCGCTGCAATGCACGATGGAAAAAGAGTAAAGAGGGAGTAGCAGGAGAACGATAATGGCGATTTTTAGTGAGACCCTCGATAAAACGATCCACCGGGCGATTGCACTGGCAACCATGCGTAGCCATGAATTGGCAACGCTTGAGCATTTGCTGTTGGCGCTGATTGAAGACCCCCATGCCAGTGCGGTGATGAAAGCCTGCAATGTCGATCTCGATATTTTGCGCGATAATTTGCAGGACTATATTGATGATGATTTGCAAACCCTGATTGTTGAAGGGGTGGAGCAAGCCAAACCAACCACCGGGTTTCACCGTGTGGTACAGCGCGCGCTTATTCATGTGGAAACCTCTGGGCGCACAGAAGTCACCGGCGCCAATATTTTGGTCGCATTGTTTGCTGAGCGTGAAAGTCATGCCGCTTACTTTTTGCAAGCGCAAGATATGCGCCGCTATGATGCGATTAATTACATCTCCCATGGCCTTGCAAAAAACCCTGTCGATAGCGAACCACGCCTGCCGGAAGGGGTGGATCAAGATGAAGAAGATGGGGCGCAAAAAGGCCCGGCGGCGCTGGATGCCTATTGCGTTAATTTAAATGACAAGGCCCGCATTGGTGACATTGATATTCTCATCGGGCGGCGTGCTGAAGTTGATCGCACTGTGCAAATCCTTTGTCGGCGACGCAAAAATAACCCGCTATTTGTTGGTGAGCCGGGAGTTGGCAAAACGGCTATTGCCGAAGGGCTGGCACGGATGATTGTTGATGAAGATGTGCCTGATGTTCTGGCTGACGCTGTGATTTATTCGCTTGATATGGGTGTTTTACTGGCTGGGACGCGCTATCGCGGTGATTTTGAAGAACGCCTGAAGCAGGTGTTGAAAGAAATTGAAAAGCAAGAGCATGCGATTCTTTTTATTGATGAAATTCACACCGTGATCGGTGCTGGAGCCACCTCGGGTGGCTCTATGGATGCGTCCAATCTTTTAAAACCCGCTTTACAAAGCGGCAAGCTGCGTTGCATGGGATCAACCACCTATAAAGAGTTTCGCCAGCATTTTGAAAAAGATCGGGCTTTGGCGCGACGCTTTCAGAAAATTGATGTGCAGGAACCTTCTGTGCCGGACACGATAAAAATTCTGCAGGGGCTGCGTAGCTATTTTGAAAAGCACCATAATGTCGAATATACCGATGATGCTTTGCATACAGCCGTTGAACTGGCGTCGCGTTATATGACGGACAGAAAGCTTCCCGATAAGGCGATTGATGTGATTGACGAGGCGGGGGCGCGTCAGCGTTTGTTCCCAGAAGACCAACGCAAGAAAATTCTTGGTGTTGAAGATATTGAAGCGGTGATTGCGACCATGGCTCGCATTCCACCAAAATCTGTTTCCAAGTCTGATACTGAGCGCCTGAAAAGTCTGCCAGAGGATTTGCGCCGGGTGGTTTATGGTCAGGACAAAGCTATCGATCAATTAGCAGCGGCGATTAAATTATCGCGAGCTGGTTTGCGTGAGCCGGAAAAACCAATTGGGTCTTATCTGTTTGCCGGACCTACAGGTGTCGGCAAAACCGAAATTGCCAAACAATTGGCGAATATGATGGGCGTTGAGTTATTGCGCTTTGATATGTCGGAATATATGGAGCGCCACACGGTGTCGCGGTTGATTGGCGCGCCTCCCGGCTATGTGGGTTTTGAACAGGGGGGCGGGCAGTTGACCGATGCTGTTGACCAACACCCGCATAGCGTATTACTGCTGGATGAAATTGAAAAGGCTCATCCGGAAGTCTTTAATATTTTGTTGCAGGTGATGGATAATGGCACGCTAACTGATAGCCATGGCAAGAAAATTGATTTCCGCAATGTCATTCTCATCATGACCACCAATGCTGGCGCGTCTGATGCTGCCAAAAACCAAATTGGTTTTGCTGGTGGTAAAAAACATGATGAAACCGATGCGGCCATTAAGCGCTTATTCACACCGGAATTTCGCAATCGCCTTGATGCGACTATTCAGTTTGCGGCTCTTAGCCCGGTTATTATTGATCGCATTGTTGCCAAATTTGTGTTGCAATTGGAAGCGCAATTGGCGGACCGTCAAATTACGTTTGAATTATCCGAAGAGGCTACCAGATGGCTGGCCGAGCGCGGCTTTGATGAAGAAATGGGTGCGCGGCCTTTGGCACGCACTATTCAGGAACATATTAAAAAGCCGATTGCCGACGAAATCTTATTTGGCGCTTTGAAAGATGGGGGTGTTGTTCGGGTTTTCGTTGATGCGAAGGATAAATCCGAGCTGGCTTTTGAGTATATTCCTGAGCCTGCGCCCAAAGATGATGCGATCAACGAAGAAGTGCCTGTTTAGGAGCCGTTTTCAAGGCTTTCGCGTTTTTCTTCCAGCTCCAGCCATTGATCTTCATAGGCGGATCTGGTTTCGATGGATTCAGCTAGCTTTTTGCTGGTTTCGGCAAACAAAGCAGGGTCACGCATAAATAAATTTTCGTCTGCCATCTGCTCTTGCAGGTTTGTGATGTCCTGTTCCAATTGTGCTATCAGTTTTGGAAGATTTTCCAGCGCGTATTTGTCTTTATAGGAGAGCTTGGCGCTTTTGGGTTTTGTTGGGGATGGTGTGTTGCTTTTTTGTTTTGGGGTTTTGCTGGTTTCGTTTTTAGCGCCAGTGATTTCTTTGCGCTGGGCCGCCATGTCTGACCAGCCGCCGGGATATTCGAGCCAGCAACCTTGCCCCTGTTCAAAGGCCGGGGTGATAATGGAGGTGACGGTGCGGTCGAGAAAGTCGCGATCATGGCTGACCAGAAGCACCGTGCCCGGATAATCCACCAGCATTTCCTGTAATAGGTCGAGCGTTTCAAGGTCGAGATCATTGGTTGGCTCGTCGAGCACCAGCATATTGGATGGCTGGGCGAGGGTAATCGCCAATGCGAGCCGCGCGCGTTCGCCGCCGGACAGGGCTTTTATGGGCGTGCGCGCCTGTTCCGGGGTGAATAGGAAGTCTTTTAAGTACCCCATCACATGGCGCTGCTGGCCACCAACCACCAGCGTATCACCGCGACCGCCGGTCAGGGCGTCCATTAATCTTGTTTCCGGATCGAGTATCGCACGTTTTTGATCGAGGGTGATAAGTTCGAGGCGTGTGCCCATGCGGACCATGCCGCTATCGGGAGTGAGCTTGCCGATCAGCATGTTGAGCAGGGTGGTTTTGCCAATGCCATTTGGTCCGGCAAAACCAATGCGATCACCGCGATTGATGCGGATGGAGAAATCCTTGACCAGAATTTTATCGCCATAGGCTTTGGAGATTTTATCAACTTCAATCACCAGTTTCCCCGAAGCCCCGGCATCAAGAGTGGCGAGGGTGACGCCGCCTTGTGACTTGGTGGCTTCGCGTCGCTGCTGGCGCATTTGATGCAATTCGCCAAGACGGCGCACATTGCGTTTGCGCCGCGCGGTCACGCCATAACGCAGCCAATGTTCTTCGGCGACGATTTTACGATCAAGTTTGTGGCGGTCCAGTTCTTCCTGCGCCAACACTTCATCGCGCCAGCTTTCAAAATCCGCAAAGCCTTTGTTGAGGAATTTGGTTTCACCACGATCAAGCCACAGGGTCTGGCGGGTGAGGTTTTGCAAAAAACGCCGGTCATGGGAGATGACGACGATGGCCGAGGAGGAGCGCGCCAGTTCCTGTTCGAGCCATGTAATCATTGGTAGGTCGAGATGGTTGGTTGGCTCATCAAGCAGAAGGATATCCGGCTCCGGGGCCATCACCCGCACCAGTGCGGCGCGGCGGGCTTCGCCCCCGGACAGGGTTTGCGGATCGGAATCAGGCGCGAGGCCAAATTGCTGCAATAGCATTGGCACGCGATGGGCCTCATCGGTTTCGGTGAGATCAGCGGCGGCAAAATCGGCGACGGTTTTGTAGTCGCGCATATCCGGTTCTTGTTCCAGATAGCAGACCCGCACGCCGGGTTTGACAAAGCGCTCGCCCTTGTCGACTTCCACCAGTCCGGCAGCAATTTTTAAGAGGGTCGATTTGCCCGAGCCATTGCGCCCGATGAGGCACAGGCGCGAGCGCTCATGAACGAACATCTCCGCGCTGGTGAGCAGCGGGGTACCCCCAAAGGTGAGGGCGATTTCCTGCAATGATAAAAGCGGTGCGGCCATGGGGCTTGTTATCAATTGGCACGGGGTTCGTATAGGGGGGGGCGATTTTTAATTATTCAAGTCAAAATACAAATCTTGCCAGTTTGGGTTGTTTTCCTCAATCAGCTTGATCTTCCAGGCTCGCCGCCATTTCTTTATCTGATGCTCACGGTCAATAGCATCGCGGATGTCTTCAAAGTCTCCATACCAGACGAGTTTGTCGATGCCATATTTTGTCGTGTGTTTTGATGCTGTGCCTTCTTTATGTTGATAAACGCGGGCAGAAAGTTCAGATGTAACGCCAGTATAAAGCGCCCCGTTTTTTCTGTTTGCCAGAATATAGACATAAGAGACCATTGGTGCAGTCTATCATTTTTTTCCACCACCCTCAAACATACGTCATTCCCGCGAAAGCAGGGCCCCACCCCCCTTGCGTCATCCCCGCGAAGGCGGGGACCCATCACGGGAAGAAGCTTTGGAGCGCGCAAGGAAATTTTACTTGATGTCTATCAACAAGAACAACCGGGCTATCAAAATGGAGAGGACCAGAGCTGGGTCCCGGTTCTGCGAAGCGTCATTGCATGCCGCATCGCGCCCGGGATGACGATCATTCCTTTCGCCACTCCCCCGCAAGCGGGGGAGGAAGAGCGTTGCGATTTAGCAATCATACTCATCGGTGAGGTGCTTGGCGTAGCCAAGGTGCCGGGGATGGCGGTTTGAGGAGCCAATTTTCAAGAAAGACGAGTGCCTTGTTGCCATCCTTCGAGGCTCACATGCGTTCGCACCTCAGGATGAGTTTTGTAAGTGGAAGTTATATATTGGTGTATCAAGAGAGTTGAAACTTTCTTCTGATGACGATGAGCAAAAGTGCAAATAGAACAGCTGTTCCAACTGATTGTGTTGTTGCAATCAATTTTATGAATTGAAAACTCTCGAAGCTAAGGTTGTCGATCCAAATCATTTGGGTGGTATCCTTGGTCTCTTCGCTATTGGAAAAATAGCTGGGGTGCCAGATTTGAAACGGTCTGAAAATTTGCTCCAGTGTGAACATAACAGTATGAAATGGATAACTAAAATATCCTTTAGTATCCAAGACCACGCGATAATAATTTAACATTGTCCCCGAAACAAAATAAGCGATAAAGAAGGAAAGGTTCCAAATTGCTAAAGCTCTTAAGCACATCCCGATGCTTTGCCCGTAATTGCTAGTAGTTTTATACAGCCATGAAAACATTTTTTCAGAAGAAGATGTTTTAGAATGTAATCGTCTTGACTCTAGCTCAAGGCCAAAAAACTTTGCTTCTTCATGTTTGGATCTATGGCCTTCCATCGCATGTCTGAGGACGCGAAATGAGCTTTCCGCATCTCGGTAAAATTTGTTTGCGGACTCTTTGTCTGGTGCTGTTAGATTAAAAAAGGTAGGGTCAGGAAAACTTGTATTTGGGTGCAATTGTGCTCCATGAAATTTGGGGGGAAATTGGAATTTTGTATTTTCGAATGATGTGCTGTCAGTGAAAATTCGGTTTGAGACATCAAATTCGCCATATAGGGTGTTATTCGTAAATGAAAACTCAGGAAAGGTATCATGTTTTTGATTAAATGATTTGC